>JANNSA010000122.1:0-13990 GCA_031402115.1 Hyphomicrobiaceae bacterium
CTTCGACGGCAACGCGCTGTTCCGCCACAAGGACATCATGGCTCTGCGCGACCTCGACGAGGAGGACCCCAAGGAGCTGGAGGCCTCCAAGCACGACCTCAACTACATCACGCTCGACGGCACGATTGGCTGCATGGTCAACGGTGCCGGGCTCGCCATGGCGACCATGGACATCATCAAGTTGTATGGCATGGAGCCAGCCAACTTCCTCGACGTCGGCGGCGGCGCCAGCAAGGAAAAGGTCACGGCGGCACTGAAGATCATCCTGACCGACCCGAACGTGAAGGGCATATTGGTCAACATCTTCGGCGGCATCATGCGCTGCGATATCATCGCCGAGGGCGTCATCGCCGCCGTCCGCGACATGGGCATCACGGTGCCGCTGGTGGTCCGCCTGGAAGGCACCAATGTCGAACTCGGCAAGAGCATCCTGAAGGCTTCCGGCCTCAACGTCATTGCCGCCAATGATTTGAACGACGCGGCGGAGAAGATCACGGCGGCGGTCAAGGCGGTGTGAGGGCAGTTAACTGCCCCCTGTGCGGACGCAGAGGGGCTCACTCTTGTGTGACTAGAGATCTGGCGTCTTCGCGACAACGTAGTATTGGCTATGATGAAAACAATTGTTCGCTACGTGGCTGTCCTTGTTGGCGTGCTCGCGGTATTGGCCACCGGCGGTTACTTTCTGTTTCAGAAACTCACCTCGCCGCCGGCGCCCGTTAATCCAGTTGTGGCCGGCGCCGGACCTTCAGTCGCGGTGATGGAGTTTACGGTGCCGCCAATAGTTGAGCCGCCTTCAGCAGGGTGGTGGCACATAAAATTCCTAACTAAGCCAGCCATGCAGATTAGCTTCGTTGAGAAGGATGCGGTGAAGGCTTTGCGCTGCGAGACGTCTGCATCCGGTTCGATCTTTGGACGGCACACGGATATAGATCTGGCGCAATTCCCCAGCCTCGCTTGGTCGTGGCTGGTTGAGACACCGGTCGTAGCGGCGGCGCCCGAGGCCGATCGGACGGGCGATGATCATCCGGCGCGGTTTCTGCTGCATCTTCTTGATAGCGAAAAACATGAGCACTACTTCGAAATAATCTGGAGCAATGGTGCGTTCAGTCCGGGGCAATGGAAGATGATCGGCGACTTCCCCCATTACGTCGCCAACGGTGGCGATGCAAAGACGGGCGCCAACACAAACAAGTGGTTCGCTGAAAAAGTGAACCTGCTCGAGCTTTACCGGACAGCGACAAAGCGCAAGGACACGCCTCGGCTGATCAATATTGCAGTCTTTTGCGACACGGATGATACGGGTGCGAAGAGCGTGGCGTATTTTGGCAAGGTGGAGTTGGTGAAGTAGAACCGTGCCTTCGGCGCGGGGCCTTCGTCTCGGGATCGCCCGGCGCGCGGGCTGGGTCCAAGCGACCCGCCCGCCGGAAGCGGCGTGTGTCGACATGGAGACGGCTGACCAGCACCGCGGCAGCAAATCGGCGTTCCCGGATACTTCTCCGGTCGTTGCGTGCGGCGCGGGGATACACTACTCAGACTGACAAGGGTTGCTGTCCTGAGGGGTTCCGCAATCGTGTCACTGGATCAGGATTCGAGTCCCCAGGCTGTCAGGCGAACCATGAGCGAGGCCAATGGCTTCTGGGTGTTTGGCTATGGCTCGCTGATGTGGCGGCCGGGCTTCCCTTTCCTGGAGGCGGCGCCAGCGCGTGTGCTCGGTTATCATCGGGCGCTGTGCATCTACTCCGTGCACTATCGCGGCACGCGGGCGCGGCCTGGACTGGTGTTCGGGCTGGCGCAGGGTGGGGCCTGTGATGGCATGGCATTTCGCGTCGCCGATCAACACGAAGCCGCCACGCGCGCTTATCTGATCGAACGCGAACTGGTCACCGGCGTCTATCGCACCCGGCATCTGCCAGTGACTTTGACGGATGGCAGTCACCGGACTGAACGCGCCTTTTGCTTCATCGCCGAGCGCGACCATCCGCAATCGGCGCTGTCGCTGTCGCTACGCCATCAGGCAGCGCTCGTCCTGGGGGCGCGCGGAGCTGCTGGCCGCAATCTCGATTATGTCCTGGCAACTTTGGCGCATTTGCGCGGCCTAGGCATCCGTGATGGCTCGCTGGATCGGCTGGTCACCACCATGCACGCGCACGCGGCACTCCGAAACGCGGATGTGCAGTCTGTCACCAACGAGCGGCTGCTGGCGCCGCTGTGCCGCTATCCCGCCGGCGTTGCGCCAACGATGCCCGCCAACCGCGCACTGCGCAACGCCCATCGGCGGCGGTTGTGGATGTGAGGGTCAAAAGCTAGCGGATTGATCTGTCGCGGTCGTGACGGCAGAAATTGTCTCGCGCAGGTTTCCACATCGAAACCGCCGAACCGATCTGATCCGCAGAGCGAACTACTGAGTCCGGCCATAGAACCCCAGCCGCTCCTCCGCCGTGAACATCACGCCAGGCCGGTCGTAGTACGACAGCACCGCGATGATGCGGCTGCGCTGCCCGCGCGTTGGCGTCACGCGGTGGGCGGTATTCTTGCCTTTGAAAACATTCAGCGTACCGGCTGCGAGTGGCAGGATGCGCACATCCGGATCGCGGCCCTCAAGCAGACGGGCAACGCCGTCATAATTGTCGTTGCTGTCCGTGCGCAGATCGCTGCGGTACTCGAATTCGCCCCCAGACTCGGGCGCCTGCAATAGCAGTGTCGTGGTGAACTCAGAGCGATCGAAATGCCAGTTCAGCGCTTCGCCGTCACGGTATTGCATGACATTGGTGCCGGCCATCGGGTCGGCCATGACATGCAGGCTGGGCTTGCTCATGACAGCGGCGAGGAAGCTGGCAAGCGGTGGCCATTCGTACAACGCCTTGACCACGCTGCCGGCAATCTGATCCGTACAGAGCGTGTGGTTGATGGTTTGAGCTTTGCGCAACGCCGGATGCTCCGGTGGCAGCCCCTCGATTGACTTGCGAAAGTAGATGTTGTGCTGCCGGCTATGCGTGAAAGCGCTCGTTGCCAGGATTGGGCTGAGTTCAGTGACGGCGCGCGTGATGGCGGCTGGACGCAGGAATCCAATCAGATTGAACATACCGTCGCGCGCCAGATCGTCCTGGCAGTGCTTGACCAGTGCCTTACCATCAGCGGTGTTGAGTTGCTGCAATGGATAGGTCTGCAGATCGATTGATTCTGACAACATGGCACTGGTCTCCCGACTTCAAAGCTATCCGGGTTGACGGGCGAAACGGACTCCGTCGAAGGCTTCAGTCCGCCACCTCGAAACTCAGCTTAACGGTGACGCGGTAGCTCTCAATCTTACCGGTCTTGCTGACCCGGGCGGACATGTCCTGAACCCAGACCGACTTGATGCCCTTGAGGCTCTTGCCGGCCTTGGTGACCGCCGTTTGGCTTGCGTCCTCCCAGCTCTTGGAGCTTTCGGCCATCAACTCAATAACTTTGTTGACTGACATGGGGGCGTCCTCCGGTTGCGTCGGACGCCTGCGAACTCGCAAGGGTCCGACCTCTTTCTATCCGTCCGACAACAACTTGTCGCGCAGCTCGGATATCGCCAGGGCGTGGCCGTCGAAACCTTCATAGGTTGCCAGCACACGGGCATGGCGGGCGTGCTCTGCATAGGCTGGGGCTGTCAGGTAGGCGATGCTGGTGCGCTTCATGTAGTCGAACACCGACAAGGGCGATGCCGTTTTGGCCCAGCCGCTGGTCGGCAGCACGGCGTTGGGACCGATCACGAAGTTGCCGAGCACCATCGGCGTGTACCGCCCGATCAGGATTTCGCCAGCGTTGCGCAAGACGTTGAGAATGGCGAATGGCTCAGCGACCAGGATCTCCAGGTGCTCCGGCGCGTAGTCGTTGATGAAAGCGATCGCCTCGTCCATGTCGCGGCTCAGCACCACGCCGCCACGCGGGCCGCATAGCACCGTCGACGAGAAGCCGACCCGTTGCGCGCCCATCTGCTCCCAATATCCCGGTATGGCTGCGATCGCCGCCTCGGCGACGGCGCGCGAGGGCGTAACCAGAAAGGCCGAGCTATCCGGTCCGTGTTCGCTCTCGATAATCAGGTCGAGACCGGCCAGCCGGCCATCGGCGCTGCCGTCTGCCAGTACGATCGCCTCGCTTGGGCCTGCCGGCGTGCCGGGATCGATGACATCAGCGAGCAGCCGCTTGGCGGCGACCACATAGGGACTGCCGGGGCCGACGATCTTGGCGCATTTCGGCACCGTCTCGGTACCATAGGCGACGGCTGCAACGCCTTGCGCGCCGCCGCACAGGAACATTTCGGTGATGCCGATCAGCGTGCACGCATACAGCGTCGCGGCATCGGCGCGGCCATCAGGACCGGGTGGCGTGATCAGCGCAATGCGCGGCACACCGGCGACCTTGGCAGGGATCGTGGTCATCATCAGCACGCTTGGGTACGAGCCCTTGCCGCGTGGCACATAGCAGGCGACGGAGTCGATCGCCGAATGCCGGTCGCCCGCCCAGGCGCCGGGCCGCACTTCCTTCAACCACATGTCCTTGGGCAGCTGCGCCTGATGAAAGCGCGTGATGCCGTCGACGGCGTAGGCAATAGCTTCGCGCACTTCCGCAGTCAGTCGAGCGCCAGCACCGGCAAACTCCGCCTCCGGCACCTTGATATGGGCCAGCTCCGCCTTGTCGAATTCGCGCGCGAAACGGATCAGCGCCGCGTCGCCCTCGGCCTTGACCGCAGCAATGATCGGTCTGACGCGCTCCAGGAACGACCCGAGATCAGCCTCCGAGCGGCGCAGCAGGGCGGCGCGGCCGTTGGCATCGAGCGTGGCCAGATCATGTAGGCTGACGGACTTCATGGCGTGCTTTCCTCGTCGTTAGGAATTCGGCGTCAGTGCCTGACCCCGGCTGTCTATCTCCGCCGGCGCTGCTCACAGCTTGCGCAACAGCACGCGTTCGACGCGATGGTCGGCGCCCTTGCGCAGGATCAGGTCGGCGCGCTGGCGGGTCGGCAGAATGTTCTCCTGCAAGTTTACGAGGTTGATCGAGCGCCAGATCGCTAAGCTCTTGTCGCGTGCCGCATTGTCGTCCAGCGCTGCGTAGCGATGAAAGTAGGCGGTGGGGTCCTTGAAGGCAGTGTAGCGCAGCCTGAGGAAGCGCTCGACATACCACGCCTCAATGACCGCCGGATCAGCGTCGATATAGATGGAGAAATCAAAGAAATCGGAGACGAACGGGATCGCTTCGCCATCACGCGGCAACCGTGCCGGCTGCAGCACGTTGAGGCCTTCCACCACCAGGATGTCCGGCCGGTCGATCGTCACGGTCTCGCCGGGCACCACATCATAGGCGAGGTGCGAGTAGACCGGCGCCTTGAGCTTCGGCCGGCCCGCCTTGATGTCGGCCAGGAACAGCAGCAGGCTGTGGGTGTCATAGCTTTCGGGAAAGCCCTTGCGCTCCATCAGGCCCCGCGCATCGAGCACGCGGTTCGGCAACAGGAAGCCATCGGTGCCGATCAACGCCACGCGGCGGTGATCGGGCCAGCGCGCCAGCAACGCCTTGAGGATGCGCGCTGACGTGCTCTTGCCGACCGCGACGCTACCGGCGACGCCAATGATGAAGGGGATGCGGCCATCGACATTGCCGAGGAACTTCTGCCGCTCCGAATGCAGCACCTGCGACGCTTGCACGTGCAGATTGAGCAGCCGCGACAGCGGCAGGTAAATGTCCTCAACCTCAGCCGCCGAAACCTGTTCGGTGACGCCTGACAGCGCCTCGATTTCCTTGTCGGTCAGGATCAGTGGCGTATCGGCGCGCAGCTTCGCCCAGTCAGTGCGGGAGATGCTGCTATACGGTGAGGCTTCCTTCAGCGGACGGCCAAGCCGGGCTGGTGCTTTCGCCAACTTATCAGTCATGCCGGCCTCAACGTCCCGTTGGCGTTAGGATGGGAATCGGTTCAGAAAGCCGACACAATGTTCACGTAACGTTCAAAGTTAGTCAAAGATCTTTCGTGCTGCAATGCAGCATTCTTCCCACTTGGGTCAAGCGCACCGTTGAACATGCTGGAACTTTCAGGAAATGCGGCTCGCGAAGTTCCCGAACGGTTCGGCTTGCCGATCCGCGAGCCGGAGGCCATCGAGATATGGATCGCGCGCTGGTTGCGGGTGCGTCGCAAGGACATCCTCGCGCGGTACGGTTGCGATCCGCGCCGTCTCTACGATGTGTGGGAAGGTGTACGCTTTCCCGACAGCCGCGAAAAGGCGCTGATACAGTTCGCCGAGCGCTGGCCGGATCTGCTCGACCGCATCGACCCGAGCCCGCACCGGCGCCTGCCGCGCCCCGGCCCCGATGCAAGCCAGCTCGGCTTGTTCGCCGAATTGCCACGGGGGCCATCGCGGCGGCGGTAGGACGGGCGCCTAGGAATTGCTAGACTGCCGGGCCAACAGGTCGGGCCGGCGCGCTGCCGTAAGCGCCTGAGATTGCGCACGCCGCCAGGCAGCGATGCGGGCGTGATCGCCCGACAGCAACACTTCAGGGATGGCTTGGCCCTCCCAATCGCGCGGGCGGGTGTATTGCGGGTACTCCAGCCGATTGTGCTCGAAGCTCTCGTCGTGGCTGGATGCCAGCTTGCCCATGACGCCGGGGATCAGCCGCACGACGGCATCGATTAGCACCATCGCGCCGAGTTCACCGCCAGACAGCACATAGTCGCCGATGCAGACTTCCTCAACTTGCCGGGCCACGAACAACCGCTCATCCATGCCCTCAAAGCGGCCGCACAACAGCAGTGCGCCAGGACCGGCAGCCAGTTTATGGGCACGGGCCTGGGTCAGCGGCATGCCACGCGGCGACAGTGCTAAGCGCGGCAAACCTGGCATTGCGGCTTCGGCGGCGTCGATCGCGGCGGCGAGCACATCGGCGCGCAGCACCATGCCGGGGCCGCCGCCAGCGGGGCTATCATCGACGGTGCGGTGATTGCCCAGACCGTGCTCGCGGATATCGCTTGTCCGCAACCGCCAGCGATCCTCAGCCAGCCCCTTGCCAGCCAGTGAATGCCCCAGCGGTCCTGGAAACATCTCCGGGAATAGCGTCAAGACAACAGCGGTCCAAGGTGCAGTCATGGCAGCACAGCGCGCCGTTTTAAGTCAGGCGACTGGTGTGGTCGGATACGCGAGCTGCTCGCGGGCTTTCCAGTCGTTGGTGACGTAGTTGATGATCATCGACTTGCGCACGCCTTCGATCTTGCGCGGCTCGAAGCCGTGATAGGTGATGCCTGATGGCACAAACACCATGGCAGCGTTGCTTTCGAACGGCGAGCGGCCGGCATGCTTCTTGTCGCCGTCGTAGATATCGGTGCCGAGGTTCGCGTGGCTGGCATCCGTCGACAGATAGAGCAGCATCGTGAAGAGCTTGACGCCCAAGTCCGTGTGCGGCTCAAGCCAGAAGCCGTCGATGTCCTGAGCATGCTCGATGCGCAGATACGAACCAGCGAGCCTGGTGCCGAACGACTTTTCGATGTGACTGACCACGGGCTTGGACTGCAGCGCCTCGACAACCGCCTTCACAGCCGGAAAGCGGGCCTGGTTCTCCGCATCGAAGTATGTGCGCGTTTTGTTATGCAGTTCGCGCTTGCCCGAAACGCCGCCGAGCTCTGGCGCCGCGAACGGCAACGCAATGACGTCGCTGGCCACATCGGCGGGCAGGCACTGGCGCAGCAACCAATGCCGGTAGGGCACTTCGCTCATCGCGGCGGCATCAATACTGGCTGTGACACTGGAAGCTATTGCGGCGGCGGCATGGGCCATGTCCCGGTTCCTTCAAATCGATCGGCGCGGTTCGGATTGCGCCGATCGCGCTTGAATAAGACCAAAGCATAGCCGAGCCGCCGGCCTTTTCGGCTGCGACGGCTTGCCCCGCGCGGATTGGTCAAGGGTTGGCGCTGTTTTGAAGGTGTTTCAGTCGTGTTGGTTGCCTTTGAAAACCTGCTGCCAGTGTTTCTGATCATCGCACTTGGCGTGGCCCTCAAGCGGATTGGGCTGCTAGACGCGGCAATGTGGCAGGGACTTGAGCGGATCACATACTTCGTGCTGTTTCCGGCGCTGCTGGTGGTGACACTGGTGGCGTCTGACCTCACCTCGGCACCGGTGTTGCCCTTGGCCGGCGCGCTGTTGGCGAGCATCGCGACCATGACGGCGCTGCTGCTCCTGCTGCGGCCCATGCTGACGATCACCGGACCGGCTTTCACATCGCTGTTTCAGGGCGCCACGCGCTGGAACTCTTATGTCGCGATCGGCATCGCCTTCAGCCTCTACGGCAAGCCCGGCACGGCACTGATGGCGATCGCCGTCGCCGCGATGATTCCAACCGTCAACAGTGCCGCCGTGATCGTCCTGGCCTTGTTCGGCGAGCGCGCCGACGGAGCGGTTCCGACATTTAAATCCGTGCTCACATCGTTGGCTCAGAACCCGCTCATCGTCGCTTGCGTTGCCGGCATCGGTATCAAGCTCAGTGGGCTGCCGGTGTATGCACCGCTGATGGCAACCGGCGATCAGCTGGGCAAGGCAACTATCGCGCTGGGGTTGTTGGTGGTTGGCAGCGGGCTCACCCTGCCACGTGGCGGCAAGAACATTGAGCCGGTGGCATTGCTCTCGACAGCCTTGCGGCTGGGCCTGATGCCAGTGTTGGCGATCGGCTATTGTGCTTGGTTCGGCGTGACGGGCCCGGCCTTGCAAATCGCGGTGCTGAGCATGGCGGTTCCAACTGCGCCGGCAGCCTATATCCTGGCCCGGCAACTCGGTGGCGACGCGGAACTGATGGCACGTATCATCTCACTGCAAACGCTGATCGCGCTCGTCACCATGCCGCTCTGGCTGGGGTTGGTCGGGTAGGGTGTGAAAGGCCACTGGCCGTATTGCGCCAGGGCTGGCTCAGTACCCCTCAGTGTTCACTTCTGAACGCCGCCGGTAACATTCGCGATCTCCGCTCGTGGATGGTGCGATACGGCCAGACGCCTTTCGCACCCTACCCAACCTTGCGGTTGCGGACGTCGGCAAGGATTTCGCGCGCGGCGTTGTGGCCGGGGGCACCGGTTACGCCGCCGCCGGGATGGGCGCCCGAGCCGCACAGATAAAGACCGGAGATTGGGGTGCGGTAGTCAGCATGGCCAAGCATGGGCCGCGCCGAGAACATCTGGTCGAGCCCGAGCGCGCCATGGAATATGTCGCCGCCCGTCAGCCCGAATGTGCGTTCCAGGTCAAGTGGCGACAGGATTTGCCGGCCAAGCACCGACGCCGTGAAATTCGGCGCGTAGTCGTTGACTGTTGCGATCATCAGGTCGGCGACCGCGTCACAATGATCATCCCAGCTCCGTCCGTCCGGCAATTCCGGCGCGACGTGCTGACAGAACAGACTGGCGACGTGCTGGCCTTGCGGGGCGAGCGTGTCATCGACCGTCGACGGGATCAGGATTTCGACGATCGGCCGCTTTGACCAGCCATGCGCGCGGGCGTCGTGAAAAGCTGTTTCCATATAGGCGAGGCTCGGCGCAAAGATCATGCCAGCGGTGTGATGCTCGGCCATGGCCTTGCCCGGCAGGCACGTGAAATCGGGCAGTTCCGACAGCGCCACGTTCATGCGGAACACGCCGGAACCGCAGCGCCAACCAGCCATGCGGCGGCTGAATTCCGCCGGTACCGCCGCCGTTGGCACCAGCTTGCCGAACAAGAGTTTGGGGTTCAGGTTGGACACGATCATGCGAGCCCGGATTGTCTCGCCGGTGTCCGTGACCACGCCAACCGCGCGACCCTTCTCGACGATGACCTCGCGCACCCCAACATCCGTGCGGATCACCGCGCCGCGCGCTGCTGCCGCTTTGGCCATCGCCTGGCTGATGGCGCCCATGCCACCGATCGCGTGGCCCCAGACGCCTTTCGTGCCGTTGACCTCGCCAAAGCAATGGTGCAGCAGCACATAGGCCGAGCCGGCCTGATACGGGCTGGCATAATTGCCGACGATACCATCAAAGCCATAGGCAGCCTTGATCGGCGTGCTCTCGAACCAGCCATCGAGAAAGTCGCCCGCTGATTTGGTGAACAGATCCAGCAGGTCGCGCCGCGCTTCCAGCGTCAGCCCGCTCATCTTGCGGCCGAGGCTCGCCGACTTCAGCATCTCTGGGATCGCAGCCAACCAGCCGCCATCGACTGGCACGTTGGGTGGTGTTTGCAGTACCAGGTCACGCAGCACATCGGCGACCGCTTCCAGCCGTCTGCCGTACTCATCCAATCGCCCGGCGTCCTTGGTCGAAAACCGCGCGACTTCTGACTTGGTCTTGCCGCCGCCAACTTTGAGGTAACCGCCATCTTCGGTCGGCAGGAAATTGGAAAGTGTGCGTGCGACCAACTTCAGCCCATGCTGAGTGAGGTCGAGATCGCGGATCACCTTGGGGTTGAGCAGCGATACCGTGTAGGCCGCGACCAAATTGCGGAAGCCGGGATGGAACTCCTCCGTCACCGCCGCGCCGCCGACGATGCCACGCTTCTCCAGGATTGTGACCGACAGTCCGCCGGCTGCCAAATAGGCAGCGCAGACCAAGCCGTTGTGGCCGCCGCCGATGATGATGACGTCCGACATGCGCGTTCCTCTGCTGAGCGACAGGCGTGGTTCTAGGACCGGGTTGCGATGAGTGCCAGGATATACGGGGGGCAACCGTTCACGGCGCGATGACGGGCGGTTGACAGGATCGTCATTTGTCAGCGCCCGGAATTACGCAGTTCCATCGGTGTTGATATTCAACACCGGAGGCGCATCATGACCGTTCAATTGCGGACGCAGCGGCGTTTGTCGGGCGCCGTCGCTGCGGTAATGCTGGCCTCCTTGACAGTCACACCGGCGAACACGGCGAGCAAGGAACCCACGGAGCCATCAAGCGCTATGAAGCCAGCCCCGGGCGCCAAGTTCGGACTGACCAGGGCCTTGCTCGAGCAATTGCGCGCTGGCGGCTTCAACATCTTCTTCCGGCACGCGCTAACGCCAAACTACTCCGATCCTGATGACACCACGCTCGACAATTGCGGTACACAACGCAACCTGTCGAAAGAGGGTATCGACCAATCGAAAGCACTCGGCGAAGCCTTTCGCACGCTGGAAATCCCCATTGGTACCGTCCGCTCCAGCCCGTTCTGCCGTTCGATGGACACGGCATGGCACGCCTTTGGCCGCGTCGAGAAGGATCGTACACTGCGCTTGTCCGGCAACGAGCCAGAAAAGGATCCGTCCGAGGGCAAGGTTTGGAGAAACGTCCGCAACGTCGCCAAGATTCCGCCGATGCCGATGACCAACGCGATCTTCATGGCGCACGGCACCGTCGGCCAGATCTTTGGCGCTGGCTACATGGAGGAGGGCGAGGCGGTTATTATCGAGCCCGATGGCAAGGGCGGCTGGACGCTTATCGCCCGTGTCAAGGCGGAGGATTGGAAAGAGCCATAGTCGCCAGCCCTTCGTCGGATTATGCCCCAGCTCATGTCGTAGCCAGCACGGCTGAGTCAGCCACGGCCGTGGACACTCCGGGTAGCATCCGTTCGCCCGAGGTCCACTGCCAGCATGTATGCAATCCGCCGTTTCGCCGTGCGTCAGTCCCGCTTCTTCGAGGTCTTCTATCAGAGCTTTGAGCGCGTCATCGTCCGTCTTGATCCGGTGTTCCGCTGGATCGGCTATGAACGGCTGGAACGCCCGGTCGCCGTTGCCGAAAAACTGGTAAAGGGCCTGCTGTTCGACTGCCAGATGTGCGGCCAATGCGTGCTGTCGTCGACCGGCATGTCATGCCCGATGAACTGTCCTAAGACCTTGCGCAACGGCCCGTGCGGCGGCGTTCGCGAAGGCGGCTTCTGCGAGGTCAAGCCAGACATGAAGTGCGTCTGGGTCGATGCCTGGGATGGCGCTTCTCGCATGAAAGAGGGTGCCGAGCGCATCCGCATTGTGCAGCCGCCTGTTGATCGCTCACTGGAAGGCTCGTCAGCGTGGCTGCGCGTGGCGCGCGAGAAGTCGCAAAGCGGCCGGCAAGGGCAGTCCGAAACCGATCCGGGCAAACTGGTGATTGCCAAGTCGTTCGCCCGGGCCCGCCAGCACGAGCCGGCGTCGGCCCCCTTGGCTGCCGAACCCAAGCGCGCGACAATGGCGGCGGGCGGTGGCGGCCACACGTCGGTGTATCCGGCGCCGACACCCGCAGACGCGGCGCGCTTACCGGAGTCGGAACCTTGAGGAACCGGAACGAATTGATTACATGCTCGTTCCGGAATCCGATCAGTGACTTAGGAATGTGTCTGCCATGAATACGTTCGCCAGGGTAGACAAAGCGACTTTTTACAAAGTTGTCGCCCGCAGCCGAAATCGGCGACTCGAGTTTGTGGAGGGGCGCATTGTGCAGCAGCAATCTGGGGGAACTTTGCGGCATGTCCACATCGGACGGCGTCTGTCCTTGGTCATCGAGGCGCAACTCGATCCGGCGCGCTGGCTTGTCAACAGCGGCTCGGACCGTGGCGTCGAAACCATCCGGACGATTCGGTATCCTGACATTGTCGTCGAGCCGGTAGGCGCGGCTGACGACAGCCTGTCGACCGCCGAACCGGCGCTGATCATTGAGGTCTTATCGCCGTCCAGCGTACTTGACGACCTTGATGTGAAACCCGCCGAGTATCTGAGCCTGGCCTCGCTGCAGAGCTATATCGTCGCCAGTCAGGATGAGCCCGCCGTGCAAGTCTGGATTCGCGGTGCCGATGGCACATTCCCGGATGACCCCGCCGTAATTGAAGGGATCGCCGCCCTGATTGCTGTTCCAACACTGGGACTGATCATACCGCTCGCCAAAGTCTATTCGGTATTCGGATCGAGGTCCGCATCGTGACGCTCATCCTGCCGATCCAAACTCCCGAACCCTACGATCCCGTCCTGCACCCGCCGTTGCAGGCGCTGCCGGGGCACAAGTCGGGGTCGATCCTCGAGCGAACGCTGCGCAAGGGCTGGTTCGCCGTCACGGCCGAGCTCAATCCGCCCGATAGCGCTGACCCGCGTGACGTGCTGAAGGCCGCCGAGCCGCTCAAGGATATCGCCGACGCGATCAACGCCACGGACGCCTCAGGCGCCAACTGCCACATGTCGTCCATGGGCATCTGCTCGATCCTGTCGCGGGCTGGCATGGGCATCGTGTTGCAGATTTCCTGCCGCGACCGTAACCGCATCGCCATCCAGGGTGACGTGCTTGGCGCTGCCGCCATGGGCGTCGGCAACATTCTGTGCCTGACCGGTGATGGCGTCGCCGTCGGTGATCAGCCGGGTGCCAAACCGGTGTTTGACTTTGACTGCATGAGCCTGCTGCGCACACTGAAGACCATGCGCGACGATGGCCAGTTCCTCAGCGGCCGGAAGCTGTCGACGCCACCGCAGATCTTCCTCGGCGCCGCCGAGAATCCGTGCATTCCGCCGCACGAATTCCGCGCTGACCGGCTGGAGAAGAAGGTACGGGCCGGCGCCGACTTCATCCAGACCAACTACATTTACGATGTCGAGATTTTTCGCCGCTTCATGACCCGCGTGCGCGATATGGGATTGGCAGAGAAGGTCTTCATTCTGGCCGGCGTCGGACCTATCGCGTCAGCTAAGACCGGCCGTTGGATGCGGGCCAACGTGCCCGGCATCCATATCCCCGACAGCATCATCGATCGGCTTGAGAAAGCCGCCAAGCCAGCCGATGAGGGCAAGAAACTGTGTATCGAGCTGATCCAGCAGATCCGGGAGATTCCCGGTGTCGCCGGCGTCCACATCATGGCCTATCGCCGCGAGCACTTGGTCGGCGAGATCATCGAAGCCAGCGGCATACTAAAAGAGCGGCTGGCAGCGAAGGTGGCGGTGTAGGTCGGGTCAAGCACTTCGCGCGACCCGACGCAGCCCGCACAGACCAGCCGTATGGCCGGCCGGCACTATATCTAGCGCTGCCCCTGTCGTGTCGGGTCGCGCGAAG
>JANNSA010000123.1:0-2283 GCA_031402115.1 Hyphomicrobiaceae bacterium
AGATTATTGAACGGTCGAATTTAGTTTGCTGCTCTTTGCCAGTGTGGCTGACGATGCTCTCCATCGCGTCAGGCTTGACGAATGCGGCCCATACGCAGGATCGTCAAACCACTCCCGAAGCGGTTCATCTTTCACTTGAACAACCAATGTCTCCCCCCGCCTGGGCACTCCTGGAGCGCGAACTGCTTCGCACCCTGACGGATGCTTGCCGGGAATTCTTCGAAAAATACTTCGACGAGCGGGGCTTTCTGCTGTGTGTTGAACGCTGGGGTGGTAATGACGGCCCGGATGATGCTCCCGAAAACGTAGGCAACTGGCCGATGCTGCACGCACTTGGCGGTGCGGAGGAAATCCTCCAGATGTACAAGAAAGCCTGGGAGGGACATTTAAGGCAATACACACTGGCCAAAACGACCGAAGTCCCGTTCGCTCGGGATGGTAACACGTCGAAGTACATGCGCTTGGCTTCACGCGGCTTGTTGTACATGAACAGCGCCAAGCTCTCCGGACTGGCATAACGCAGCCATTCGTCAATCGTCAGGCCGTTGCCTTTCGACTTTGAAATCTTCTGGCCCTTGTCGTCGAGGAACAGTTCATAAACATAGTGCTCTGGCGGTTGGCCACCGAGCGCCTTGCAGATGCCGTCATAAACCACGGTGTTCGACTGATGGTCCTTGCCATACATCTCGAAGTCGACGCCGAGTGCCGCCCAGCGCGCACCGAAATCCGGCTTCCATTGCAACTTGACGTTGCCACCTGTCACCGTCAGCGTCGTCTCGGCGCCGTCCTCGTCGTCGAAGGTCACCGTGTGGTTGATGGGATCGACGTGCTTCATCGGCACATACAATACGCGGCCAGACTTTGGCGAGATCGGCAGGAAGCAGCTGTATGTGCCCTGCCGTTCATCGCCCAAGGTCGGCAACATGATGTCCATGACGGCCTGATAGCGTTCGGCTGCGCGCTTCAGAATCGGGTCCAGCTTTCCGGTCAGATAATAGTCAGTGGCACTCGCGAATTCGTACTCGAAGTTAAAGCGGTCGAGGAAGTCGCGCAGCATCGCATTGTTGTGGTGGCCAAAGCTTTCAAACTTGCCGAATGGGTCAGGCACCTTCGTCAGCGGCCGGTGCAGATGTTCGCGCAACATCTCCTGGTTGGGAACGTTTTCTGGCACCTTGCGCATACCATCCATATCATCCGAGAAGCAGATCAACCGCGTTGGGATCTGGTCGTCCGTCAGCAGCCGGAAGGCGTTGCGCACCATAGTCGTGCGCGCCACTTCGCCAAACGTGCCGATATGCGGCAACCCTGACGGGCCGTAGCCGGTTTCGAAAATCACAGCAGGCGCGTCCGCGCTGCGCTTGGCCCCCGGCAACCGGGCCTTGGCTTCGAGCCGCTTGACGACCTTGCGCGCTTCCTCGAATGGCCATGCCTTGCAGTCGGCCGCGAACTCTTTCAGCGCCAGGTCGATCGGCGGCAATGCGGCGGGCTTGCTGGCAGGCGGGCGGACGGTCGTCAAGGGGGCGCGCTCATCTTTGGGTATTGCGGGGTCGCGCGGTTCGTAGCCCAAATGCGCTGGCACGTCACGCTTGTCAGCGCATTGCGCTGTCGCCACCATCGTTCGGCGGCAACCGCCCCCGCTTCAATACTTCCAGAGGCGGGCCTTGGCGACCATGAAGTCACGGAAGACTTGCACTTTCTTGGCGTTGCGCAATTCCTCGGGGTAGACGAAATAGGTCTGGAACTCGCGCAGTTCGACGGTTTCCAGCACCTGCACGAATTCCTCACCTTCGGCCACCAGATAGTCCGGCAGCACGGCGACGCCGACGCCGGCCTGCACCGCCTGCTTCAGCGCAAAGATGTTGTTGATGCGTAAGGTCGATGTGCGTGGTTCGGCGCCGTCGCGGCCAAGGCTCGCCAGCCAGTTAATCTCACTGATCGGGCTCGAGGCCGGGCCGGAATAGGTCAGGATGCGGTGCTGGTCGAGGTCGTCGGCCTTGCGCGGATGGCCATGCTTGGCGATGTAACTGGCCGACGCATAAGCGTGGAAGTGCACACTGAACAACGGCCTCCGGATCAGATCGCTCTGCGATGGCTCGCGGAACCAGATCGCCACATCAGCCTCACGCATCGACAAGTCCAGCTCATTGTCGTCGAGGATGAGCTGAATGCTGATGTCAGGATATTGTTCCACAAACTCCGAAAGGCGCGGCGTCAGCCAAGCTGAACCGAGACCAACAGCTGCGGATATCCGTAAGTCGCCTGCCGGTTTGGAGCTGTTGTCGG
>JANNSA010000124.1:0-7725 GCA_031402115.1 Hyphomicrobiaceae bacterium
CGAAAGGCCTTCTGCAGGCCGTATCGCACCGAAACAAGCCGTGGGCGCCAGCCTCTGGTGCGATACGGCGAAGGCGCCTTTCGCACCCTACGCCGCCGCATACTGGGCTGCGACTGCGTAGGGTGCGAGAGGCCCTCTTCAGGCCGTATCGCACTGCCACGGGCTGCGGCGCCAGCCTCTGGTGCGATACGGCGAAGCTGCCTTTCGCACCTTACACCCGACGCGCCTGCTCCAGCCCCCAGGCGATCAGGCCGGCGACGAGACCCCAGAAGGCCGAACCGACACCGAACAGCGTCAGGCTGGATGCTGTCACTGCGAAGGTGAGGATCGCCGGGAAGCGCGTGCCGGCGTCCGCCATAGCAGCGGCCAGCGCGCCCATCAGTGGCCCGAGCAGGGCTAAACCGGCAATCGTCGTGATCAGCGCTACCGGCATGGCGTGGAACAGCGCTACGAAAAAGCCTGCGAACGCCGCCAGTGCGAAATACAAGAGACCGTAGACCACACCCGCCGGCCAGCGCCGAGCTGCATCGGGGTGCACGTCAGGGCCGGTGCACAGCGCCGCCGTGATCGCCGCCAAGTTGATGCTGTGAGCGCCCAAGGGCGCGATCGCCACCGACAGCAGCCCGGTGACGCCGAGCGCCGACGCCATTGGCACCTTGTAGCCGGCGGCACGCAGCACGACGGCGCCGGGCAGGTTTTGCGACGCCATGGTGACCAGATAGAGCGGTATGCCAAGGCCAATCAGCACTGCCGGATCGAACACCGGCCAGATCAGTTCGAGCGCGCCAAACGGTTGCGCCGTGCTGATCGGCCCGGTCAGCCCAAGCGCCGCTGACAGCGCCATGCCGGAGGCCAGCACGGCGATCACTGCCAGTGTCGGGCTGAACAGTCGGGCCACGATAAACAGGCCGAACAACGGCATGATCAGTGCGGCGTTGGCGGCTGCAGTATCAAACATCGGCGTCACAAACTTGATCAGCACGCCCGCCAGCATCGCCGAAGCGATACCCGCTGGGATCTTTTCGATGGCGCGGCCAAGCGGTGCAATCGCCGCCGTTGCCGTCAGCAGCGCTCCCGCCAGCAGGAAGGCACCGGCCGCCTGTGGCAGCGCTAGCGTGCCAGCGGTAGCGGCAATCAGCGCCGCGCCCGGCGTTGACCAGGCCGTAACGATCGGAATGCGGTGCCAGACACTGAGAACAATGGCGCTGATGCCGTGCGCCAGGCAGAGCGCGGCGATCCACGACACGGTCTGGTTGGTCGTCGCAGCGACCGCAGCGGCGGCTGCCAGGATCACGGCCAGTGCGCCAAAGAAACCAACCATCACCGCCACGAATGGCGCGGTGATGACCGAAAGGCGAAAGGCTGGGACGCGGACGGCGGCGGGCATGGCAGGCATTAATCCAGGGAGGAAGTCACGTTCGGCCGCGCCATTCGCGAAGCCGGGCATGCTCAGCCCAGCCTACGTGCTGGCGCCATATCCCGTATCAGCCGCCGCATCAGTTCAGACACCGGCGGACAATCCGTGATCGCCGCCACGCTGGCGCCGGCATAGAGGCACGCCGCGAGCACATCGCCTGATGCTCCCGCATCGGGCGGCACGCCGCTGTAGCGAATGATCGGACCCGAGCCTTGCATCGCCACCGCGTCACCCTCGCCTGGCCGGTTTGGCTGAGCTGGACAGCCGGCCGCCTCCCACGCCTCGAACGTGGAGTTGCGCAGCACGCGCACCATGGCATAGGGCCAGCCGCCATCGAAGCAATTGGTGAACACCGTGGCATCAGCGTTGGATGCCCGCACCAGCGCCTGCTTATAGGCGTCATGCGCGCCGGACTCGGCCGTCGCCAAAAAGCGTGTACCGAGCGCCACGGCTGCCGCGCCTTGTTCAAGTGCATGGCGGCAATCGGCGCCGGTTGCCAAGCCACCGGCGGCGACCACGGGCACGGTTCCAGCCACCGCCACAACCTCCGGGATCAGCGCTGCCAGAGGGCGTGTGGATTGCACATGGCCACCGGCCTCGACCCCTTGCACGATCAGGAAGTCGGCCCCGGCAGCGACAGCGTCAGCCGCGCCGCGAGGATGGGCGACCTGGACGCCAACTTTGCTCCCGCGGGCCTTGATGGCGGCAATCAGGGCGGCATTCAGACCCCACGACAACGTCACCGATTGCGCGCCAGCCGTCAGCGCCGCATCGAGCGCAGTGGGTGGAAATCGCAGGACGAAGTTGACGAAAAACCGCGAACCCGCCCGTTGCCGCAGCGCCGCGACCCATGCGGCGGCGAGCGCCGGCTCCGTCCACGTCAGCGCCAGCGAGCCAATACCGCCAGCGTCAGCGACGGCGCTGGCCAATTCAACGGTTGCGGCGCTGCCGATTGGCGCCTGCAGGATTGGCGCTGTTGCACCGAAATGTTCCAGCAATTGTGCCGTCGCTGAAGCTGCCATCAGACTGCAACCCAGCTGGCCCCACCAGCTGATGACTTTACGCAGGCTTCGATAAAGGCCATGCCTTTGACACCATCATCAAGGCCCGGAAACAGAACGTCGGCGTCAACCGCCGTGCCGTTGCGGGCGGCGCGGATCGTGCGCGCCACTTCCGAGTAGATGTTGGCGAAGCCTTCCAAATAGCCTTCGGGGTGACCAGGCGGCACGCGTGTGACCCGGGCAGCAGCTGCGCCGGCGCCGGAGCCGCCACGCGTGATCAGCCGCTTCGGCTCGCCATAAGGCGTGAACCACAGTCGGTTGGGATCTTCCTGCGACCATTCGAGCCCACCCTTGGCGCCGTAAACACGCAGCTTCAGGCCATTCTCATTGCCGGGCGCCACCTGACTGACCCAGATCATGCCGCGCGCGCCCCCCTTGAACCGCAGCATCACTTGCCCGTTGTCGTCCAACCGCCGGCCAGGGCCAAAGGCGGTCAGTTCCGCGCACAGCTGCTCAAGTGTCAGCCCGCTGACGAAGCTGGCAAGTTGATAGGTATGTGTGCCGATATCGCCAATCGCCCCGCCAGCGCCCGATTGCGCCGGGTCGGTACGCCAGCTCGCCTGTTTCTGTCCGGTCGCTTCCAGCGAGGTGGTCAGCCAGTCTTGCGCATATTCCCCCTGCACAACGCGGATATCACCGAGTTCGCCGGCGGCCACCATGGCGCGCGCCTGCCGGATCATGGGATAGCCGGAATAGTTATACGTGACAGCGAAGATGATCCCCTTGGCCGTTGCCGCGCGCTGCAGCTCTTCGGCCTCGGCCAAAGTGGTGACCAGCGGCTTGTCGCAGATCACATGAATACCGGCTTCGATGAAGGCCATTGCGACCGGAAAATGCATGTGATTCGGCGTCACAATGGACACCACCTCTATGCCATCGGCGCGGCGGCGCTCCTCAAACGCCATGGTCTTGTAGTCGCTGTAGCTGCGATCGGCGGCAAGACCCAATTCGTGGCCCGAAGCTTGCGCCTTCTCTGGCGTCGCCGACAGGGCGCCGGCGACCAGTTCATAGTGATCGTCCATGCGGGCCGCCAGCCGGTGTACGGCGCCAATGAACGCGCCCTGACCACCACCGACCATGCCAAGCCGGATGCGGCGGGATGCGGCGTCACTGCGGCCTTCGATAGCCATCGTCGGGTCTCCAATCAGTCGGTGTTGCTGCAGGCCGGACGGCGCCAACGCTGCGCGAATCCGGCGCACGCGCGACAGACGGCGGCGCGCCTGCTCGCGCACCTGCCGTTCCCGCAGTTTCCGGCGCGGATCGAATTTATTGGCCAAGATCCGGTCCTAGGCGTCCTTGAGCATGGCTAGCTGCTTCTTGAGTTCGACGAGTTGCTTGTCGATCTCCTTGGTGTCCTCGCCACGCGAGCGCATCTCGGCGGCCATCTGCTCCATTACCGGCAGCATCTCGGCCATGTCATCTTCGTCCATCGACAGCAGTGAATCGATTGCCGCGTCGAGCGCTTCCTCAACGCTGTCGAATTCGCCGGTTTCCACCAGTTCCTCAAGCACTTCGGCCTGCTCCGCCGTCAGCGTATAGGTCTTCGGTTTCTTAGCCATTCCGTTTCCCCTGGTGCAGTGATCCCGTGACCCTAATCAGACCTGGCCCATCTGCCAAGGGTGTCCGGGCTGCTCGGATCATCAAACTGTGCCTATGTCGCCGCTCCATGCACTTGCGCGAACCGGTGATCTGGACTTGTTTCAACGCATCGCCGTGCATTAGAATTCTGGTTCAAACGCTTAGTTTGCAACCTCTTCGTCGATTCGTCTCGGCACGAAACAGCCGTTATCCCAGCGGCGGCCGGGACGGCGGGGTCCGTGGCTACCAATCGTCTGTGCCATAACACCGGATGTGGTCAGTCCATGAAATCACCAAAAGCGCCCAAGCCCAAAGCCAAGACGGCAAACGATGCCGCTATTGCCGCCGCAGCGGCGGAGCTGGCGCAACTGGTGGCGGTGATCGCTGAGCACGATCGCCGATACCACCAGGACGATACGCCAACGATCCCGGATGCCGAATACGACGCGCTGGTGCGGCGCTGCGCCGAACTGGAAGGCCAGTTCCCGCAGTTGATCGGCGCTGACAGTCCGTCGCGACGGGTCGGCGCGGCGCCAGCCGGTCCGTTCGGAAAAATCACGCATGCCGTGCCGATGCTGTCGCTTGGCAACGCCTTCGCGCCTGCGGACGTACGCGACTTTGTCGAACGTGTGCGCCGGTTCCTGGGCGTGCCGGACAGCGAAGCACTGGCCTTCACCGCCGAGCCGAAGATCGATGGCCTATCGATGGCGCTGATCTATCGCGACGGCAAGCTGGCAGCCGCCGCCACGCGGGGCGATGGCGCGACCGGCGAGGATGTAACTGCCAACATTCAGACCATCCAATCGATTCCCAAGCTGGTCGACGCCGCCGACTTTCCACCGGAGATGGAAGTGCGCGGCGAAGTCTATTTCGGCCGCGCCGATTTCCTGGCCTTGAACACCGCGCAGGCGACGGTCGGCGACAAGGTGTTCGCCAATCCGCGCAACGCGGCGGCGGGTACCGTCCGGCAAATCGATGCCGGCATCACCGCGCGCCGGCCGTTGCGCTTCTTTGCCTATACCTGGGGGCAAGTTGAGCGCTTGCCCGCCGACACGCAATCCGGTGTCATAGCGGCGTTCGCGCGTTGGGGGTTTCCAACTAATCCGCTGATGCAGCTTGTCTATTCAGCCGACGACCTGATCGCCTACCATGCCGGGATTGAGGCGCAACGGGCGGCACTCGACTACGACATCGATGGCGTCGTCTACAAAGTTGACAGTCTCGCCCTGCAGCAGCGGCTGGGTTTTGTCTCGCGCAGCCCACGCTGGGCAATCGCCCACAAGTTCGCCGCTGAGCAAGCAACCACGGTATTGCGCGACATTGAGATTCAGGTCGGCCGGACGGGTTCGCTGACGCCGGTCGCCAAGCTGGAGCCGGTGACGGTCGGCGGCGTCGTGGTGCAGAATGCCACCTTGCACAACGAAGACGAGATCGCCCGCAAGGACATCCGCATTGGCGACACGGTTATCGTGCAGCGCGCCGGCGACGTGATTCCGCAAGTCGTCAGCACGGTGCTCGAGAAGCGGCCTGCCAGTGCGGTGCCGTTCGCCTTCCCGGCGCTGTGTCCGGCCTGTGGCAGCCATGCGGTTCGCGATGTCGATCCGCGTACAGGCGAGAGCGATGTGGTGCGGCGCTGCACCGGCGGCCTGATCTGCCCGGCACAGGCCAAGGAACGACTGCGGCATTTCGTGTCGCGCAACGCCTTTGATATTGAGGGGCTGGGCGAAGAGAAAGTGGCGCTGTTCTACGACGAGGGCCGCATCCTCAGGCCTGCCGACATCTACACGCTGAAGCAGCGCGAGGCCAGGCACGCTGACCCCTTGGCTGCCAGGAAGGGCTTTGGCGACAAGTCGCTGACTAATCTCTATGCCGCGATCGATGCGCGCCGCCGCATCGCCATGCCGCGCTTTCTGTTCGCGCTTGGCATCCGCCATGTCGGCGAAACGACAGCGCGCGATCTGGCCAAGGCTTTTGGCACCTATCCGAGTTTCGCGGACGCGGTGACGAGCGCCATCACCGACCGGCCGGGCGCTGATTACGTGCGCCTGACAGCAATTCCTGGACTTGGCAAAAAGACAGCGGAAACGGCGATCAAGGCGCTGGCGACGGCTGGCGGATTGCTGAAGCAGGGGGCGCTGCTTGGCGATGCGACAACGTCAAGCGAGGTTCTGAGCACGCTCAAGCTGGTGCCGGCCAAGGCTGTGCCAGCCATCAGTGCGGCGTTCCCGGAGTTCGCCGAACTTGCGGCGGTCGCTGCCCGCGCGTCGGTGCAGTTTGCCGGCGCCGGCTATCGAGAGTTCGGCGCCCAGCCCGGTGTTGGTGAAGTTGCCGCCGATGCGCTGTGCGATTTCTTCGCCGAGGCACACAATGCCGAGGCAGTCGCCGAATTGCTGAGCCACGTCACTGTGGAACCCTATGAGCGGCCAGCGACGCAAACCTCCCCGGTCACCGGCAAGACCGTGGTGTTCACCGGCACGCTGACGCGCCTCAGCCGCGCCGAGGCCAAGTCACAAGCCGAGCGCTTCGGCGCCAAGGTGGCGGGTTCCGTATCCCGGAAAACCGACTTCCTGATCGCTGGCGCCGAAGCCGGCTCCAAGCTTGCTGAAGCCGAAAAGCATGGCGTGACGGTGCTCAGCGAGGACGACTGGCTGGCGCTGATCAACAAGTGATATCGTAGTACCGACCCGTACGGCACAGACGTAGACCGAATGTGCAGAATCGGCCTGCGGCCGTACTCCGCTTCATTCTGCCGACACTTGCGGCACGACAGGGCGGGGCCCAGCGACAGCGCCAGGGTTGATGGCGGCGCCAAGACTGAGGCGTGCCCGCCGTTCGCCGTCATGGCCGCCCTGCTGGAAAGTCTTGATGGCGGTCCAGGCGATGCCGTTGTCGGGGAATTCCTCAATGATCCTGAGGTAAGTGCGCACCGCATCCTCGGGCCGCTCGTTCCAGATGTCGCAGAAGGCGATGTTGAGCAGCGCCATCTCCCGATATGTCATGCGGCTGGACGACAGCATCAGCACATAGCGCCACCAATCGATCCAGCGGTTGCTGGAGAAGAACTCATAGCTCTTCTGGAACTCAGCGACAGCCTCGTCAAACAAGCCTTCCTGGGTCAGGTACATGCCCTGGCGGTGATGCCGGGTAAACACCAGCCGGGCCAGGAACCCGACGATCAGATAAGTCAGCGTGCCTGTCAGGATCGGCCGCACGAAGCCGAAGCCGGCAGCTACGAAAATCAGCAGCATGACGAAGAACAACTGCAGCACCAGCGAGACCCAGGCGATCTCGTGCACCACTGGAATGATCGGTTTGACCCGGGCCCGCTGCTGTTGCTGCGGACTGGTCCGCTGCGCCGTTGCCGGTCCGCCGCTTACGACCGGCCGGCCGGAACTGCCCGCAGCTCCATTAACCGGGGCATAATCTCCACGAGATTGCAGGGTCGGTGTCTGTTGTCGAGTTGCCATTTCAGAATCCCGTCCCACGCATCCCGACACGCCCCAGGCGAACCGGGCAAACAGAAGATATAGGTTCCCTGCGCTATCCCGCCACAGCTGCGTGATTGGATGGTTGACGTGCCCACCTTAACATAACTCAAATGATGGAACAGGATTGAAAAGCCATCGATCTCTTTTTCGAACAGGGGCTTGAGTGCTTCGGGCGTCACGT
>JANNSA010000125.1:0-1885 GCA_031402115.1 Hyphomicrobiaceae bacterium
GTTTCAATGGCAACAAGACCATCACAACCGGTGGCGGTGGAGCGATACTGACCAATGATGCCGGACTGGCGCGCCGCGCCAAACACTTGTCCACGACGGCAAAGTTGCCCCACGCCTGGGACTACCGGCATGACGATATCGGCTACAACTACCGGATGCCAAACCTGAACGCCGCGTTGGGTTGCGCCCAATTGGAGCAGTTGCCGGGCATGCTCGCCTTCAAGAGAACCTTGTTCCACCGCTATCAGGCGGTATTTGACAAGGTGCACGGGGTCAAGCTGGTAAGTGAGCCGGATCAGTGCCGCAGCAACTACTGGCTGCAAACGCTGATGCTCGATGACGGGTTTGCGAGCCAGCGGGATGAAATACTGAAGGCGACCAACGCGGCTGGATTGATGACCCGGCCAGCCTGGATTCTGATGGACGAGTTGCTGCCGTTCAAAAACTGCCCACGCATGGATCTGGCGGGTGCACGCTCGCTGGCGCAGCGGCTGATCAACATCCCAAGCAGTTCGGGGCTTGTCTCGATTACGACATGAGCAAACTCACCCTGCCACTGACTGTAGTGGGCCTCCGTATGCAGCGCGATCGGCGGAACCGCAGGTCGAACCGCATGCGGATCGCAGGGGGTGCGAGCGCATGACAAACAGCACCCTCATCATTGCCGAAGCCGGGGTAAATCATAACGGCAACCTGTCATTGGCCAAGCAATTGATCGATGTGGCGGCTGACGCGGGTGCAGACCTGGTCAAGTTTCAGACTTTCGATGCCGATCTTCTCGTTACCCGCGCGGCTGCCAAGGCCCAGTATCAGGCGCGAACAACCGATGGCGGGGAATCCCAGCATGAAATGCTGCGCCGCCTGACCATGAGCGCCGCCATGCATGAGGATCTCATTGCCCACGGCAAAGCGCGCAAGATTGGCTTTTTCTCGACGGGATTTGATCTCGCAAGCATCGATCTGCTGGTGAGTCTCGGCCAAAATCACTTCAAGATCCCTTCCGGCGAGATCACTAATTTGCCCTATCTGCGCCACATCGGGCGCCTTGGCAAGCCCCTCATCTTGTCGACCGGAATGGCAAGCTTGGGGGAGATTGAAGGCGCAATTGACGCGCTTGAACTTGCCGGCACGCCGCGGGCCGTGATCACGGCGCTTCACTGCACCACGGAGTATCCTGCGCCGATGGCGGAGGTAAATTTGCGCGCGATGCTGAGCATTGGCGCTGCATTCAATGTCGCAGTCGGGTACTCGGACCACACCGCCGGCATCGAAGTGCCTATCGCCGCCGTGGCATTGGGTGCGACAGTTATCGAGAAGCACTTTACGACGGACCGTGCCTTGCCTGGCCCTGACCACAAGGCCAGCCTGGAACCGGCAGAATTGAAGGCCATGGTCAGCGCTATTCGCAACATCGAAATGGCATTGGGCACCGGCATCAAACGCCTGATGCCGAGTGAAACCGGCAACCGGCTGGTCGCCCGGAAGTCGCTCGTGGCCGGCCGGCCGATACACGCTGGGGAAACCTTCAGTGCGCAGAATTTGGCGGTGAAACGGCCCGGTACCGGCATTTCGCCCATGCGCTGGGATGAAGTTATCGGTCGCACCGCGCCTCGCGAATTTGCGCCCGACGAGTTGATCGAGCTATGACCCGCCGAATTTGCGTCATTACCGGCGCCCGCTCCGACTATGGATTGCTACGCTGGGTTATCCAAGGCATTCAGGACGATCCTGACCTGGGTCTGCAAATTATTGCCACCGGCATGCATCTGGCACCAGAGTTTGGACTGACCTTTCGTGAGATTGAACGGGATGGCTTTTCGCTTGATCGCAAGGTTGAAATGCTGGTTAGCTCGGACACGCCGGAGGGCATCGCCAAGTCGATGGG
>JANNSA010000126.1:0-8895 GCA_031402115.1 Hyphomicrobiaceae bacterium
TTTCACAAAGGGCGGAAGCGAACGGAGCAAACAGGAGGAACAACTCGACGGGGACTGCTTTCTACTCCCTCTTTCCATCGCGAAGACGCGAAAGGGAGAGGGAGCAGTAAAGTCTCAGCTCCTGGTCGACGGCACCGAGCCGCCACCGCCGCGGGCCGGGATGGCCGGCGGCGACCGGTCCACGGTGAACGCCTCTTTGGTGATCTCGGTCAGGCCAGCCAGCGTGCCGATCATTGAGGAGGCTTCCAGCGGCATCATGATCACCTTCTGGTTCGGCGCGCTCGCCAGTTTCTCCAGCGCCTTGATGTAGTTGTTGGCAACGAAGTAGTTGATCGCCTGGACGTTGCCGTTGGCAATGGCGAGCGACACCACTTCGGTCGCCTTGGCCTCGGCTTCGGCCGCGCGCTCCCGCGCCTCGGCGTCGCGGAAAGCGCTTTCCTTGCGGCCCTCGGCTGACAACACGGCGGCCAGCTTCTCGCCTTCGGCTTTCAGGATCGCGGCCTGCCGCAGGCCCTCGGCCTCCAGGATCTGCGCCCGCTTCTCGCGCTCGGCCTTCATCTGCCGCGCCATCGAGTCAATCAGATCGCGCGGTGGCTCGATGTCTTTGATCTCGATGCGCACCACCTTGACGCCCCACGGATGCGTGGCGTCGTCGATGATCTTCAGCAGCCGGGCATTGATCTGGTCACGATTGGACAGCAGTTCGTCGAGGTCCATGGAACCCATCACGGTCCGGATATTGGTCATCGTCAGGTTGATGATCGCGATCCGGAGGTCGGTGATCTCGTAGGCCGACTGCGCCGCGTCGAGCACCTGATAGAACGCAACGCCGTCGACGCGGACCATGGCGTTGTCGCGCGTGATTACCTCCTGGCTCGGGATATCAAGCACCTGCTCCTTCATATTGATGCGGTGACCGACCCGGTCGACGAACGGCATCAGGATGTGCAGGCCCGGTTGCAGGGTGCGTGTGTAGCGGCCAAACCGCTCCACCGTGAAGTTGGTGCCTTGGCCGACGATCTTGATGGTTGACCAGAAGACCGTGAACAACAAGCCAAGCAGAAACAGGATCGGCACAAGCGACGAAAGCAGCGCGGAGCCGTCAAACAAGTCCATGAAAGACCTCCCTGGGAAGTGCTGACCTTATGCATATGGTGAGTCGGGTGCTGAACTTCCATGTCAAGTGCCGCGAGACGCGTGGTGCGCCATCAGTAAGCTGGCGAACTGGGCTTGCAGGATGCCGGTTTGGATGCCCGGACTGAGAGCCCCATTCTCGTTCCGCTGATCATCGACAGTAGCCAGGCCGTCAAGGCGCAGCGCCAGCCTCTGGTGCGATACGGCGAAGACGCCTTTCGCACCCTACGCCACCGCCAACTGCGTAGGGTGCGAAAGGCCTTCTTCAGGCCGTATCGCACCGAAACAAGCCGTGCGCGCCAGCCTCTGGTGCGATACGGCGAAGACGCCTTTCGCACCCTACGCCGCTCCGACGCTGCACAACCGCACGCGAAATGACTCACGTGTTGTGCGGACTTTCCTGAGCGATCAACACTGGTTGCGGCCTTGCCTCTCATGGTTGATGTTTTAAGTTAACTTTGACGCCAGCCTCAATCAGGCGTATCCGGATGCTTGCCAGGAGGCGGCCTGATATGCGATGGTTTACGCTGACTTAAGGAGTTTCTGTCAGGGTGAATGAGAGCCTCAGCTCCGTTTGCGTGACGGGACGAAGGCACATGATCGCAACCGTCTAGTGGCTTGAGATCATGGACAGGTATGGCACGGTCCTTGCTCATGTCGGGCAGATGCTGGTTACCTTGTTCGAATTAGTCAGGGGTATCGAACCATGAAGACACGCGATGTCGTGCTCCGGGCCACCCGGTTTGAAGTCGACGAACAGCGGCGTAAGCTGTCTGATCTTGAGATGATGATCAACGATTTCAAGCGGATGGCATCCGATCTTGATGCACAGATCGAGGCTGAGCACATGCGTGCTGGCGTCCGTGATCCGAGCCATTTCTCGTATCCTCCGTTCGCCAAAGCTGCCCGGCAACGGCGCGACAACCTGCTGACTTCGGTCACTGACCTGACTGTCAAGCTCGATGCTGCGCGTCTCGAACTCGGCAGTGCCGAAGAAGAGTTCAAGCGCTTGGCGCAGACCCAAACCGTCGAAGAACGCCCGGCGCCGTCGCGCAATCCGATGACGCGTGGCCGCTCAGTACGTGGCTCCGCCTATCGCCCGTCGCAGCGGCCCATGTAGCTGGCTTCCGCCATGTTGAGCTGTGGGCGGGCGGCTACTGATCGCATACTGCGCCCGGAGCCAAATCAGCCAGTCGCTTGAACAGCGGCTGGAGGGCCGGGAAGATGTCTGCGTACAGCGCCAGTCGCGGCGCGTAAGCGGCGACCAAAGCGGGGTCCGGTACCACAGGCGGTGCTGCGGCCGCGATCATTGCCGCCATTGCCGCTGCCGGTGTCGCGTGCCAGCCGGCATCGATACTGGCGAGCATAGCGGCTCCAAGGGCAACAGCTTCGGGCACGGGTGAAACCGTCAAAGGCCGGTTGAGCACGGCGGCCATGATCGACAGCAGCAGGCCCGAGCGCGCACCACCACCCGCGACGACAAACGTTTCCGCGCGCCGCCCCAAACTGCGTTCCAGCGCCGCCGTCGCCACGCCCTGTTCCAACGCCAGGCCCTCCAGGGTGGCGCGGAAGAGATGCGCCGGCCCATGACTGAGCGTCACGCCGAGCATGGCGCCACGGGCGGCGTCGTCCCAATAGGGGTTCATGACGCCCGCCCAATAGGGCAACACCATCAAGCCGTCGCTACCAGCCGGGATCCGGCTCGCTGCCACTTCGAGGCCGGCGATCGCCGCGCTGTCGACGCTGTCGCGGCCGGTCACCAGGCGCGTCGTCCAGTCAATCAACTGCGTGCCGGTACGCTGCACGGTTTCGTACATGAAACCATGGCCGGTTGGCCCCGTCAGTGTGCGGTAGGCGTCATCCGTACGGTAGACGGCATCGTGCATGCCGCTGACGACGCCGGAGCCGATGGAAAGATAGGCGCGACCGGGTGCCAGCGCGCCGGCGCCGAGCCCGGCGAACTGACCGTCGCCACCGCCCGCGATGACCGGAAATCCTACCGGCAATCCGGTATCGCGGGCAGCCTGGGCCGTCAGCGTGCCGATGCGCGCGCCCGGCGCGACGAGTTCGGGACAGTGCGCCAGCGACAATCCGGCGGCGCGGACCAGCGGTTCGCACCACAGCCCGGACCTGGTATCTAACAGCCCGAGCGGGTCGGCGCTGGCCGTGCTGGTGGCGTAGCGGCCGGTCAGCCGCTGCACCAGGAAGCCTTGCACATCGAGCACCGCATGGGCTCGGGCCAGCACCGTGGGCTCATGGGTGGCAAGCCAGGCCAGGCCATACAACGCTGGCGTCGGATCGGGCGGCTTGCCGGTGATGGCGTGGATCGTGGCGCGTCCGATGCTGGCCGACAGCCGCTGCACTTCCGCCCGCGAGCGTTCGTCGATCCAGAGAATTGCCGGCCGCACCGGCAGCCCCTGGCGATCAACCAGCACGAAGCTCTCGCGCTGGTGTGCGATGCACAGGCCCGCGAACCGCTGACTGCCGAGCGCCGTTGTCAATGTGCCGAGGCTCGCCGTCAGTGCCCGCCACCAATCCTCGGCGTCCTGCTCGAACTGATCGGGCGCCGGCCGGGCAGTCGGATAGGGCTCGCGCACTTCCATGACGGCGTGGCCACGGGCGTCAAAGGCGATAGCTTTGACGGCGGTCGTCGAGGCATCGATGCCAATGACCAGATCCTGCATAGCTGGCAGTGGTAGCGAGGCGCGGCGCGCGCAGCAAATCGTTTGGGGGCCAACCAGCCGGTGTTCAGCCAGCGGCGGCTCAGCCGGCGCTGATGGTGACGCCGATGTCCTCGATGGCACGCTCAGTCGCTGACTTGCCGAGTGCAATCAGTTCGTCGGCGCGGTGGAAGTCAAACACGTTGAAACCGTTCAGCTTGGGCGCGATGGTGAAGTCAGGTGGATCGCCAGCCAGCCGCGAGCGCGCGATGCGGTCCTGGGTGATGTTAAAGGCTTCCATCATCACGGTGGAAATGCCGGGCCCGCCTTCGGTGGCGCCGAAGAACTGCCGATGGAGCAATTGCATGGCGCTGAATGGCTTGCCGCCGGACGCCGGCTGGTGGTCTTCCGGCTCCGCTGCCGGTTCATCGCTGGCGACGGCGCGTTCCACGAGCACGGTGCCGCGGCCAAAGGTGTCTTGTGTCAGGTTGACGGCGATCACGACATTGGCGCCAAGCGCCCGGCACACCGACACCGGGATGGGGTTGACGATGGCGCCATCAAACAGCCAGCGGTTGCCGAGCTGCACGGGACTGAAAATGCCGGGCAGCGCGTAGGAGGCGCGGATGGCATCGACCAGGCCGCCGCGATCCAACCAGATCTCGTGACCGGTGCCGATCTCCGTGGCGACGGCGACGAAGCGGCGCGGTAGTTTCTCGATCTGCATGCCATCGAGATGCTGCGTCAGCACCTCGTTCAGGCGATCGCCAGATAACAAGCCCGAGCCGGCGAAACTGAAATCGAGGAAGCCGAATACCTTGCGCCGGGTCAGCGAGCGGGCGAAATCCTCCAGCGCGCTGAGCTTGCCGGCGACATAGCAGCCGCCCGCGACCGCGCCAATGGAGGTGCCTGCGATGATGTCCGGCTTGATGCCGGCCTGCGTCAGCGCCTGCAACACGCCGATATGCGCCCAGCCGCGCGCTACGCCGCTGCCCAGGGCCAGTCCAATCTTGCCGCGCGCCATGATCCCGTCCTTGCGTCCGGACATGCCCGTCCCCGATCCTTGGCGCCCCGCGCACTCAGTGCAACGGAGATAGGCTAGCCCGGTGCCGTGCCGTTTGCACGGCCGGCACCAGACGACCAAGTGATTCGAAGGTTAACAGCTGCGGGTTGCTGATCGATGAACGGCGTGGGCGAAGCTCAGGGAGCTGGAGCCAAGGAAACCGGAATCAGGCACTTACGCGCCGGCCCGCGCCTGCCGCTTGGCTGGCGCCAGCGAGCGCGTAAGTGCCTGACCCCGACTATCCCGGTAATCGCCGCCTCAGCTCTTCCGCGTCAGCATCAGGAAGCGTTCCTGGCGGTTGGTTTCCTGTTTGAACAGGCCAGTGAACTGGGTGGTGATGGTCGCGACATTGGCTTTGCGCACGCCGCGGATCGACATGCACTGGTGCACCGCCTCGATCATCACGGCAACGCCGCGCGGCGCCAGCGCCATGTTGATCGCCTCGGCGATCTGCGCTGTCATGGTCTCTTGCGTTTGCAGGCGGTGCCCAAAGATGTCGACGACGCGCGCCAGCTTGGAAATGCCGACGATGTTCTCGCCCGGTAGGTAAGCGACGTGCGCCTTGCCGATGAACGGGATCATGTGGTGCTCGCAGTGCGACACCACGTCAATATCGCGCAGCATGACGATGTCGTCGTAGCCGCCGACGTCATCGAAGGTGCGGTCCAGCGCCGCCACAGGGTCCTCGCGGTAGCCGCTGAAGAACTCTTCATAGGCGTTGACGACGCGCTTGGGCGTATCCTTGAGGCCCTCGCGGCGCGGGTCATCACCGGCCCAGGCGATCAAGGTCCGGACCGCCGCCTCGGCTTCCTGACGGCTCGGGCGCATCAGCTTTTCGATAGTCTTTTCAACAGGTTTGTCAGCTTTGGTGCGTGTTGCCGAAGTGCCGCCGCCACCGTTCCGCTTGCTCGCCATCGCGTCCATACCAGATAACCTCATGTGATCCGTGCTGGTTTCAGTCACTGCCAAAGGGCAGTGCCGGTGACTGGTCCGGTTGTCATTTGGCCGACACGTCGTGCCGACACGCCGGGATTGACGCGTGGGTGAGCGGCTTGTTGCTTGTGGCAATCATCGCCCCTGACCGGCGGCGCTGACCGCGCGTTAAGCCGAGAGCAGTGGTTCCCGTCGTGTCCCGTCGAGGCTATATATAACAACCGAAACGGCCTGCAAGTACGGCACCACTTGCCTTGGTTCACAAGGCAGCGCTGGAAAGGACATTGAAAACATGGCGGCGCTTGATGACCTCTATAGCCAGCGCATCCTGGAACTCGCCGGTAACATTCCTTCCGCACCGAGGCTCGTGCAGCCACAGGCGACGGTGACGCTGCATTCCAAACTATGCGGATCGACGATCACCGTGGACCTGGTGGTCAAGGACGGCGCGGTGGCGCAGTACGGCCATACGGTCAAGGCCTGCCTGCTGGGCCAGGCTGCGGCGGCGATCATGGCGGCCAACATCATCGGCTCAACGCCCGCCGAATTGATCGCTCTGGCTGAAGGCATGCGGCTGATGCTGAAATCCGGTGGTCCGCCACCAGCGCACGGCCGTTGGGCGGACATCGCGATCCTTGCGCCGATCCGCGACTACAAGGCGCGGCACACGTCGACGTTGCTGGCATTTGAGGCCGTGGAAAAGGCGCTGACTGAGATCGCGGCGCAGGCTGACACCAGCCACCAACAAGCGGCCGTGGCGTGAGCGTCGCGGGCAGCATCGACCGGGTGGCGCGCGCCCTGTTGAAAGCGCCAATCATCGCTTACCGCTACACGCTGTCAGCCCTGATTGGCCGGCAATGCCGGCACCTGCCGACCTGCTCGGAATATGCGCTGGGCGCCATTGACCGGCACGGCGCCTGGGCCGGGTTCTGGCTTGGCCTCGTGCGCGTCGGCAGCTGCAACCCATGGGGCACCAGCGGCTATGACCCGGTGCCGGATCGGTTGCGCTGGTGGGGCGGCTGGCTGCCGATCGCCGATCGCCGGCAGAATTAGGACAGTCAGCACAACACGTGCATCACTGCGAGAGCGGATGTGCGGCGGCGTAGGGTGCGAAAGGCGTCTTCGCCGTATCGCACCAGAGGCTGGCGCCCCCGGCCTGTTGCGTTGCGATATGGCCTGAAGACGGCCTTTCGCACCCTACCCATTCGCAACCCAGTTCGCCGATTTACATGTGTGGCGGCGTAGGGTGCGAAAGGCGTCTTCGCCGTATCGCACCAGAGGCTGGCGTCTACGGCCTGTTGCGGTGCGATACGGCCTGAAGACGGCCTCTCGCGCCCTACGCATTCGCAATCCAGTTTGCTGATGCATTCGCAGCGATTATTGTTCGAAATACCCTAACCGCTTTCGCGGCCACCGGAGTCCATTCCCATGACCAACACCCGCCTCGACAATACCCGTCATGTCCGCAGCCCCCGCGGCTCCACGCTCACCTGCAAGAGCTGGGCGACGGAAGCGCCGATGCGCATGCTGATGAACAACCTCGACGCGGAAGTGGCGGAGCGGCCGCAGGAGCTGGTGGTCTATGGTGGCATCGGCCGGGCGGCGCGCGATTGGGCGAGCTTCGATCGGATCGTCGCGACGCTGAAAGAGTTGAACGACGACGAGACGCTGTTGGTGCAATCCGGCAAGCCCGTCGGCGTGTTCCGCACGCACACGGATGCGCCGCGCGTGCTGATCGCCAATTCCAATCTGGTGCCGGCCTACGCCACTTGGGAACACTTTCACGAGCTCGATCGCAAAGGCCTGATGATGTACGGCCAGATGACGGCCGGCTCGTGGATTTACATTGGCACCCAAGGCATTGTACAGGGCACCTATGAGACGTTTGTGGAAATGGGCCGCCAGCATTTCGGCGGCTCGCTCAAGGGCAAATGGATCCTGACCGGCGGCCTCGGCGGCATGGGTGGCGCGCAGCCCCTCGCCGCGACCATGGCTGGCGCCACCATGCTCGCCGTGGAGTGCCAGCCGAGCCGCATCGAGTTCCGACTGAAGACGCGCTACCTCGATGACAGCGCCACCACGCTGGACGAGGCGCTCGCCAAGATCGAGGCATCGCACAAGGCCGGCAAACCGATTTCCGTTGGCCTGCTCGGCAATGCCGCAGAAGTGTTCCCCGAGATCGTCCGGCGCGGCATCCGGCCCGACGCCGTCACCGACCAGACGTCCGCCCATGATCCGCTGAACGGCTATCTGCCGGCCGGCTGGACGCTTGCCCAATGGGAGGACCGCAAGGTCAGCGATCCCAAAGGCACCGCCCATGCCGCCAAACAATCCATGCGCCTTCAAGTCGCCGCCATGCTCGATCTCTGGGACCAGAAAATTCCGGTGGTCGATTACGGCAACAATATCCGGCAAATGGCCAAGGATGAGGGCCTGGCCCGCGCCTTTGATTTTCCGGGCTTTGTGCCGGCCTATATCCGGCCGCTGTTCTGCAAGGGCATCGGCCCGTTCCGCTGGGTGGCACTATCGGGTGATCCCGAGGACATCTATCGCACCGACGCCAAGGTCAAGGAACTGTTCCCTGACAATGCGCCGTTGATCCATTGGCTCAAGATGGCGCGTGAACGCATTGCCTTCCAGGGTCTGCCGGCGCGCATCTGTTGGCTCGGCCTCGGCGACCGCCACAAGGCGGGCCTCGCCTTCAACGAGATGGTGCGCACCGGCGAACTGAAAGCCCCCATCGTCATCGGCCGCGACCATCTCGACTCAGGCTCCGTCGCCTCGCCCAATCGCGAGACCGAAGCCATGCGCGACGGCTCCGACGCGGTCGCCGACTGGCCGATCCTGAACGCGCTGCTCAATTGCGCGTCGGGCGCCACCTGGGTGTCGCTGCACCACGGCGGCGGCGTCGGCATGGGCTATTCCATCCACGCCGGCCAGGTCGTGCTGGCTGACGGCACGGACGCAGCGGCAGCGCGTGTGGGCCGCGTGCTGTGGAACGATCCGGCCACCGGCGTCATGCGCCACGCCGATGCGGGCTATGAAATCGCGCGGGACTGCGCGCGGGAGATGGGGTTGGTGCTGCGGGGGCTGGGGTGAAAGGCG
>JANNSA010000127.1:0-3410 GCA_031402115.1 Hyphomicrobiaceae bacterium
GCGGGAGACCGGCGAAGGGCAGACCATCCAGCGCTCCGGGTCTTATGGGGCCGTCCGCTGCCACCTCACGGCGACAACGCCCCCACGCCTCCCGGCCACCGCACTCGCCTGCCCCACATCCGACGGTCGCGACGCGTCCCGAAGTGACAAGCAACAAGGGAATACTACATCAATACTGAGAAAACGATAGTATATATAGTATGTGTTGGTTAGCAGTAAATAATAAAAGAGGCAAGACCCCGCTGAGTTTGAAGATTCTGACCCTATTCCTGCGCGACATCGGCGGCGCAAGCGCAAGAACTGGGTGGCGGTCGCCGTCACGATGTTTGAGAGATTGAGCAAAGGAGTGTCCGCGCATGTCCATCCGATTTCTTGCTCTGCCAACCGATACCGTCCGCGCGCTGCAAGCCGGCGGCCCCGACGCCTATGGCAATGCCCCGGAACGGCGGGTGTCGGATGGCGACGGCGTGCCGTGCCGGCATTGCCTGTCGGAAGTCGCGACGGGGGAGGTCTATCTGATCCTGGCGCATCGGCCGTTCATGACGCTGCAGCCCTATGCCGAGACGGGGCCAATTTTCCTGCACGCAGGGCCGTGCGCGCGCCATCCCGGCAGCAGCGCTACGCCGGCGATGTTCCTCGGTTGGGAACAGCTATTGGTAAAGGGCTACGCAGTCGACGAACGCAGCGTCTACGGCACCGGCCAGGTCGTGCCCACGGGCGCGGTCGCGGCCGTGGCGGCGGAACTGCTGGCGCGGCCAGAAATCGCCTTCGTAGACCTGCGCTCCGCCCGCAATAATTGCTTCCAAGCCAGGGTCATTCGGGCGACGTAGGGTGCGTAAGGCCTCTGGCCGTATCGCGCTAACTGGCGGAACCGCGAAGTCATCGCCTTGCGCAATAACGAACAATTGCCGGCGCTGCCCGTGGATGGTGCGATACGGCCATAGGCCTTTCGCACCTTACTTGGCGACTTGGCGCGACAAAACGGCGGACTCGTGCAATCCCCATGGGCCCGTGTATAGCTAGGGGCGCAAAGAGGGAATGCTGGCCATAGTCGCATTGGGCAGCGGCCGGCAGCCGATTGGGGGATCGTCCATGTTGCGTTTTTTGGGTACGTTGCTGGTGCCGTTCGGCCGCTCGCCGCGCTGGCAGTTCGTCTTTATGTTCTTGTTTGCCTTGGCGTTCTTCGTGCCGATTGCCGATCTTGTCTTGCGCATCGTCAACGTCGAAGCACCTGAAATGCTGGGTGCGCTCGGCAAATTGGTGCCGGGCGGCTTTATTGGCCAGGGCATCGCCGCTCTCATCGGTTTCTACTTTCTGTTGATCGCGTTCGCCAACCGCCTGCACGATCGCGGCCACACCGGCTTCTGGGTGATCCTCTGGCTGCTGCTGTTTGCGTTCCCGATCGGCTTGTTCATGCTACCGACGATTCCGCCGGAATCATTGCCGATGCCGATTCCGCCGGAGCTGATGGAAAGTTCGCAAGTCGCGCTGCCCTATGTGTTTGGCGCGGTAGGCTTGCTGTGGCTGTGGCTGTTCGTGTTCTGCCTCGTCATGCCGGGCACGCACGGCCGCAACTGGTTCGGCCGTGATCCAAGCGGCGACGAAGTGCCAAAAATCGAGAAGGCCTGAGCTAAGCCTTATCGTGATCCGTTGGCGTAACGGCAAGACCCCGATGAATTCGCGAGCCGGGCAAACACGCGGTTCGCGTCGTCATGGTCAGCCAGGATGGCGTCAGACAGCGGCGGGCGCCATGGTCAAGGCCATCAACCGAATGCCGAGCCTTCGCCGACGGCACAGAGCTGCCCGCCGGCCTTGAGGACTATACCACCGCCGCCTAGCCCGATCACAAGGCGATCGGGCATAGGGCCAACACCATGACCTGCACCGAGGACCAGCAACCCGCTAGCGGGCTGGTCCCCGATCCCGGTAGCTGGTTTGTCGATACGGCTGCGGGCTCACTGATGACCGGATGGTTTTGGACGAATGTGGTGAGTGCCGCACGGAACGCCTACCAGAGGGCCGGGCAAGGTGCAGTGGTCGTTTCGGTGCTCGCACGGGCTCTCGCCAGCGACGTCGCCAGCGGCGTGACACTGGTGTCGCAACTCATCTTGAATCACCTTGGACTCCAGCCGCTCCGCAGCAGCGCGATGGCGATAGTCGTCGCAGCGGCCTGCGACGCGGTCATGGCGCGCGTGATGACGACGTGGTGCTTGAGCCAATGCCGGTGCTGGATTGCGTTACCGTCAAACGCGTTTGGTTCACATAAGAACTACAGCGCTGTGATCACACTCTGCGGTAGTATCGCGGGCAGGTCAGCATCCATCACGGGCACAACGCATGGGCCAGTCACGTGTTATCCGCGCAATGTTTGCAGGCAGCGGTGGCCACGCGCTCGCCGCGCGGCTCGACCTGCCAGCGGGGCCGGTGCGGGCGTTCGCGCTGTTTGCGCATTGCTTTACATGCACCAAGGATGTGTTGGCCGCGCGCCAGATTGCGGCAGGCTTGGCAGCCGCTGGCGTCGGCGTGTTGCGCTTCGACTTTACCGGTTTGGGGTCGTCTGAGGGCGACTTCGCCAATACCAACTTCACATCCAACATCGATGATCTGGTCAACGCCGCCAATTATCTGCGGGATAACTACGCCGCGCCGGCGATCCTGATTGGCCATTCGCTGGGTGGCGCTGCTGTGCTGGCGGCGGCGGCGCGTATCCCCGAAGCCAAAGCCGTCGTCACGATCGGCGCGCCGGCTGATGTCGCGCATGTGCTGCACAATTTGGGCAGCTCTCTGGATGCAATTCGCGCTGCGGGTGAAGCCAAAGTGCTGTTGGCTGGCCGGCCGTTCACGATCCGTCAGTCGTTCGTAGCGGACGCCGAAGGCCAGCAGATGGAACACCATATCAGCAAGCTCGGCAGGGCCCTGCTGGTAATGCATGCGCCGCTCGACAAGATTGTTGGTATCGAAAACGCCTCGAAGATTTTTCTCGCCGCCAAACATCCCAAGAGCTTTGTGTCATTGGACGATGCCGACCACTTGTTGTCGAGTCCAGCCGCAGCGGCCTACGCCGCCAATGTCATCTGTGCCTGGGCGGCTAAGTACATACCCGATCTGCCCGTCAGTGACGCAGCAAGCGAGCACGTCCTGGTCAGCGAAACTGGCGAGGGCCGCTTCCAGACCAGCGTGATGGCCGGCCGCCATCGGCTGCTTGCCGACGAACCGGTCGACGTTGGCGGTCTGGACTCCGGACCAAGCCCTTACGATTATCTGGCAACAGCACTTGGCGCATGCACAGCAATGACCTTGCGAATTTACGCCGAGCACAAAAAGCTCACACTTGGCCGCATCTCAGTAGAAGTGCGCCACGGCAAAGTTGCGGCTGAGCATTGTGCGGATTGCGGAGCGGCCGCCGCAGG
>JANNSA010000128.1:0-2126 GCA_031402115.1 Hyphomicrobiaceae bacterium
AGATCCTCGAGGGCAAGCACTATGCCCGCAATACGCCGACGTTCCAGCATTACGAAAAGCTCTACGCGCTGTTCGAGAAGCTGCAGACCATCGACGGTGGCGCGATGGATGCACTTGTCGAGGCGCGGCGCGCCAGCGAGACCGGCAAGACCGATCAGATGCTCGGCTCCTGGCAGAATTTGATGATCGCGCTCGAGCAATCGGGCGGTGTGGTCGACCGGGTCAAGGACGCCATCATCGGTCTCAACACGGCACTGGCTGGTCTGCCGGTCGAGGCGCTCACGGGTCTCGCCGCCGGTGCGGTGGCCCTCGGCTCGATCGGCGCACTGGCGATCGCCGCCAAGGCGCTGCCGGCCGTCGCAGGCGCGGCCAAACTCGGTGTTAATCTTACCGGCATACCAGCCGGCGTGGCCGGTCTCGGTGCGCTCGGCGGCTGGGCGTTGGGCCGGGCCGGAGTTCTTTCAAGCGCGGCAACGGTCGGCGCACCAATCGGGCTTGGCACCGCGGCCGCCGGCGGTGGCGCCATGATGGGCGTTGCCGCGGCCCGGCAATTCTCACTGTTGAGTGGCGCCCGGGCGATCGCGCTTGGCGCTGGCCGCATGCTGATCCCAGGGCTTGGCATCGTGTCGCTCGGCATGATGGGCTACGGCGCCTACCAGGGGTACAGGGCCACGGGCACCGCCGGCGGTGCGCTGCGTGGTGCGCTCGGCATAGGGGAGGCTGCGGCGTCGCCGGCCGCGCCCTCGCTGTCGGACGGCATGCCGTTCTCGGACCCGTCCGGGGCCATGGGTGGCACCGGCGGTGAGCCGACCGGGCCGGCAGCACCCGCTGCTGTTCAGTCGTCGATCGATGAACTGAAGGCGGTGGTCGGCGCGGTCGATCTGACAGCGGAGGGCGAGCGCATCATGGCGACGCTGGAAGCCGGCATCCGCAACGGCACGGCCGGCGTGGTCGCCGCGATGGAGGCTGCCACCAGCAGCATCCGCAACGCCGCCAACACCGTCAACCTCAACGTCGGGCCGAGCATGGCGGGAAGCAGGTAGTAATGAAAAACTCATCACCATCTTCCAGCGACGTAGTTCGCGCCTTGCGGCCGGCTGCCGGAACGGCTGTCGGAAGGCGCCGCTAAGATGACCTGGAAAGACTCGCTCCGCCCCGGCTCGTTCCGCGGCGTGGCGTTCCACACCGAGGACCGCTCCGCCAAGACCGGCCGGCGCATCGCGCTGCACGAATACCCGAAGCGCGATTCTCCGTTTCCGGAGGACATGGGCAAGGACACCCGCAAATTCTCGGTCAAGGTCTACCTCGTCGGTGAAGACTATATGTCCGCCCGCGAGCGCCTGATGCAGGCCTGCGAACAGGCCGGGCCCGGCCGCTTCGTCGACTACTGGCGCGGCGAGATCCAGGTCGTTTGCGAGGCCTGCGACCTGCAGGAGCACAACCACCAGGGTCGGTACTGTACGTTCTCGCTGTCCTTCATCGAAGCCGGCGAGGACCTCGGCATCGCCGGGTTAGCTGCGACAGCGGTGCAGCTCGGTCTCGCCGCCTCGTCACTGGCCGCGACGGCGGCGCAGGCGTTCGCGCTCGGCTCCGGTTCGGGTCTGGGTTCAGTCAGCTCGTTCGCGACGCTGACCGGGTCGCTCGGCCAGCTCGCCGATGTGGCGCAGGGCAGCGGGCTCAGGGCATTGAACGGATTTGCCGGTAATCTGCCGGTGACGACGGCGCTCGGGCCGGCGCTGGCGGCAGCTAAAAGCCTGGGCCGGTCCGTCGCCGACCTGTTCGAGGAGTAGAGGTCATGGCACGGCTCACACCCGAACCGGTGATTGCCGGCAGCGTCGCCATTCTGGGTGCCGTGCTGCCGTTGTTCCGGCGCACGCCCGGCGGCATCGGCGACCAGCGGCGCTACAGCCGCTATCGGCGCGTGCTGGAGCGGCTGATCGGCGATCTGCGCATGGCCGCGCGGTCGGAGACGCTGGCGCTCGATCTCGCCGAGATCGCGTCGGGCTATGAGGCGGCATCGAGCGACCCGCGCGCGGTGATCCTCAACCTCGACCGCGCAGTGGTGGCGTTGCGCGCACTGCAGCCGGCGAGCGGCTCGGCTGCGGCCGTGCGCCAGCGGCGACGCG
>JANNSA010000129.1:0-1843 GCA_031402115.1 Hyphomicrobiaceae bacterium
ACAAGACCTTCATGGGGCCGCCGATCAGTTGGATGGGTGTGGAGCCTTTGATTCGCCGGGCTGCAGGCCTTGGCAAGGCTCCGGAGGGCGTCGACCCTGAGCGTTACGAGAGCCAGAACCGGCATTGCGATGTGCTTGTAGTCGGTGCTGGACCGGCAGGTCTGATGGCGGCGTTGACGGCAGCGCGTTCCGGCGCACGCGTCATCGTTGCGGAGGAAACGCCAAGGCTCGGTGGTCGGTTGAATGCCGTTGATCCCGACACGCATGGCCTTGACGGCAAGTCGCCGCGCGGCTGGGTGGCGTCGATCCTCGACGAATTGGCGGCGTTTCCGGAAACCGTCGTGCTGCCGCGCACTTTCGCGTTCGGCTATTACGCTGACAACTTTGTCGGTTTGCTGCAAAGCGTGCAGGACCATGTCGTGCCAGCGCATCGCGATCCGTTGCAGCCCCGGCAACGGCTTTGGCGCGTGCGTGCCAAGGAAGTCGTGCTGGCTACCGGCGCGATCGAACGGCCGCTGGTGTTCCATGGCAATGACCGCCCCGGCATCATGTTGGCGAGCGCCGTCGAAACCTATCTGCATCAGTATGGCGTTAGGCCGGGCGAAGCCGCTGTTGTGATGACCAACAATTCGAGCGGCTGGACTTCAGCGCTGCGCATGCATGACGCCGGCGTGCGCGTTGTCAGCATCGTCGATGCGCGGCCAGCTCCGGAAATGGCGCTGCTGCATGCGGCGGCTGAGCGCGGTATCCCCGTGCATCCGCATTCCGTCATCGTCGAGACAGGTGGCCGCCAGCGCGTGCGTCAGGCCGTCATTCGCGCGCTCGATGGCAAGGGCGATGTCACGGGTGGCGCGACGGTCATCCTCTGTGATCTGATCGCGGTCGCCGGTGGTTGGTCACCCAACATCGCGCTGTTCTCGCAATCGCGCGGCAACCTGCGTTGGGATGACGCCCAGGCGTGCTTCCGCCCCGCCCGCTCGTGGCAGAACGAGCGATCGGTCGGCGCCGCCAATGGCACGTTTGGACTGCAGGATATCCTGCGGGAAGGTGCTGCTGCTGGCGCTGATGCCGCCGCCAAAGCAGGTTTTGCTGCGACGCCTGCCGAGGTGCCCGAGATCGATGAACCGGCACAGCCAGCCTACAACATCACTGCGACCTGGGAACTGCCATCAGGACGTTCCAAGGCGGCAACGCGGGCCTTCGTCGACTTGCAGAATGATGTCCAGGCCAAGGACCTGCAGCTCGCTGTCGCCGAAGGCTATCGCTCGGTGGAGCATGCCAAGCGCTACACAACCATGGGCATGGGCACCGATCAGGGCAAGACCGTCAGCGTCAATGCCTTTGGCGTGCTCGCCAAGGCAATGGGCAAGACCTTGCCGGAAGTCGGCGTCACCACCTACCGCCAGCCATTCAAACCGGTGACCTTCGGCGCGCTGGCTGGCCAGCATGTTGGCCAGCTCTACGCGCCGCGCCGGACCACGCCGATGCACGACTGGCATGTCGAGCAGGGCGCGATCTTCGAGCCGGTTGGTGAGTGGCTGCGCGCGCAAACCTATCCGCAAGGGTCAGAGACATTTGTCCAGGCCGTCCAACGCGAGTCCAAGGCGGCGCGAGCTACAACCGGCGTGCTCGACGCTTCCACGCTCGGCAAGATCGACATCCGCGGCCGCGACGCGCGAGAGTTCATCAACCGCGTCTATTCCAATGCCTGGATGAAGCTGGCGCCTGGCCGCTGCCGCTATGGTTTCATGCTGAAGGAAGACGGCATGATCTTTGACGATGGCGTCACCACCTGCCTCGCCGACGATCATTTTCACATGACAACGACGACGGGCGGTGCTGC
>JANNSA010000130.1:0-2142 GCA_031402115.1 Hyphomicrobiaceae bacterium
AGATTTGCAGTCGTTGACCCGGAGTGCCGCGTGATCGGCGTCGAGGGCTTGCGGGTTGCCGACTCCTCGATCTTCCCCCCGCGTCACCAACGGCAACCTGAACGGGCCCTCGATCATGACCGGCGAGAAGGCCGCCGACCACATTCTGGGCAGGAGCCCGCTCCCGGCATCCAACCTCGTCCCCCACGTGCATCCGGAGTGGCAGACCCGGCAACGCTGAGCAATTGACCGGACGCCGGTTGCTCAGAGGCTCGCTTCGGCGACGACGATCTGGTTGCCGGTCCGCTTCCTCGCCACCACGCGCTCCTTGGGAATTGTCACTGTCGAGCAGGTGCCGGCCTCGTCGCACCGCAATTCCTTGCGCTGACGATAGCTGCGCTTGGGTGTGATCTCCTCCTCGAAGCCGCCATCATAGAGGGCGTCGCTGAGGAACGAGGCGGCGAGCTTGCGCGGCGTCGTCAGGGCCGCCAGGTGTTTGCATTCGGCGCGGAAGCCGATCACGATCTCGGCGCTGGTGGTCTGGATGACGGCGCCGATCCCCCTCTCGCAGCCTGTCTCCTCGCGGCGCGCGATCACCTTGCCGTGCATGCCGCTCTTGCGGGGGTGGGCGGCGAGCGTCTTGCGCTTGGGCTTCTGCTGGCTCGACTTGGTGGCGGCCTTGCCGGTGGCGGCTCCAGAGCGGCCTTCGCATTCGGGCTTGATGCGCACCTCGTAGACGCTCGGGCTGACCTCGACGAGCTTGCCGTACGGCTCGACGCATTCCTTCGCGTTGGCGGTTGCCGGCATCAAGGCAATGGCAGCAAGCAGCAATACGGAAGCCCTGAAACGCATGATGACCTGCCAGCTCGTGCCTCGATCGGTAGGGCTTCAAACTAGCACGATCCTCCTGTAACGCTGTTTCCGGATTTGCTCAAATTTTAGCGAATCGACCGGAAAGGCCGCAGCTGCCACTCGGCCGCGGCCTCGAGCCTGAGACCCGCCAACGCGGCTCGCAACGCCGCCGGTCCGAGGGGCTTGCGCAAGTGCGGCACGCCGAGGTCGCGCACGGATTGCTGCACTTGGAGCGACTGATCGGCAGTGATGATGATCGCGCGATGAGAAACAGCGCAAGGAGATAGGTGACGGCGGATCCCGCCACCAGCCAGCTATCGATCATCGGCCTTGGCTCCGCGCGTGCCGTTTGCGGTTGCAGTTGGTATGGCAACTCCTCTCCCGCTGTGAGAATCGCGGATTGATGGGATGCTGGCAATCTCCTAGTGTTCACTCACGATTCGCTCTGTCGGCAGAGGAACCGACCCTGCGAAGCGTCCGACGTGGTTGGATTTTTCCAGCGAGCGCGGAACATCTGCGCGCTGGAGTAAAGGGGAGAGCAATGGGCATCATCTCGGAATTTCGTGAGTTCGCGATCAAGGGCAACATGATCGACATGGCCGTCGGCATCATTATGGGTGCAGCCTTCGGTACCGTCATCACTTCGCTCGTCAATGATGTGATCATGCCACCGATCGGGGCCATGATGGGGGGCGTCGACTTCTCGAGCCTGGCGGTTGCACTGCCCAGCCTCGATCCCTCGAAGCCAGCAACCCTCAACTACGGCAAATTCATCAATGCGGTCATCAGCTTCCTGATCATCGCCTGGGCCGTGTTCATGCTGGTCAAGGCCGTCAACAAGGCCAAGACCATGGTGGAGAAGCCCAAGACCCCGGCTGTGCCCGCCGCGCCTCCGCGCTCGGAAGTGCTGCTCGAGGAAATCCGCAACGCGCTCGTCAAGCGCTGATCGGGTCGACACTTCGGTTTGACCGTGAAGGTGCGGCCGGCTCGTTCGCGCCTTCACGATTGCGCCCGTCTGTTCCTTAAAACCGAGCAGACGTGGCCCGCACTTTGCCGCGCTGGATCAGCACGACGCCGGCCAGCGCGCATGCGGCAAATCCTGCGCCAGCCAAGAACGTCGCCTGCGCGTCAATCCAATCCCACAGCGCTCCGGCGATGACGCTGGCGGCAAGCAGCGCGATACCCGTCAGCAGATTGTACATGCCAAACGCGGTTCCGCGCAGCTCGGGCGGCGCCGTGTCGGCGATCAAGGTGGCAAGGAGCCCCTGGGTGAAACCCATGTGCAGACCCCACAGGGCGACACCGGCCAGG
>JANNSA010000131.1:0-9933 GCA_031402115.1 Hyphomicrobiaceae bacterium
TGGCAGCGCGTGGCAGTGATACAGATGGCAGCCGAACGGCTTAGCATCGAACTCGTAGACAAATTCTGCACCCGGCCCGATCAACCCCGGCGTGCCCGGCACACCATCCATGCGCGCGCTGTGGATGCCGTGGAAGTGGATTGAGTGCGGATGCGACGCGTAGTTCTTGAAGATAATGCGCAAGCGTTCGCCCTCGGTCGCACGCAAAGCTGGTCCCGGCACCCGGCCATTGTAGGTCCAGGCCGGGAACATGACGCCAGGCGCGATCTCAATCTCCTTATCTTCGGCGGTGATCTCGAAAGTTCTGAGCTTGCGGCCATCGGGCAAGGTTGACACGTCGCCGGTGTACCAGTCGGTCAACATGGCGGTTGGATCGAAGCCGTTGCGCGCGTTGTCAACGTCGCCAACCGTGATCGCCGCGCCGTGTGCCGCACGATGATCCATGCCTGGCGTAGCGTGGACTGACGCGCCATGGGCGGCGTTGTGGCCAGCGGGATGGGCAACCTGTCCGCCGGCGTTGCGCGCGCTCAGTGCAGCGCCGCCAGCAGCCAACAGACCCGCGCCGAGGAACCTGCGGCGTCCTAGCGCCAACGTCATCCATTGCATCATGGCGTCACCTTCGGCCTCATCCTGAGTTAGCATCGGCAATCAACTCTTGCACCATCAGTGAAATATAGCAATGGCTATGACATCGCTCCAGGACCCGCGTTTGCTGCAACTGAAACTTGCTTACATGACAGATAGCTTGTGCTATAATTTCAGTTGATCGGGCAAACAAGTGAGCCAGAATGCCGAAAACCACAACGCTGATTGCCAGTCCGCGCGTTCGGGATAGCGATGTCGAGAGCTTCCGCCAGACGCGCAACAACCGGCGCACCGAACTGGTGGAGGACTATGTCGAGCTGATTGCCGACCTGATTGAGAGCGAGGGCGAGGCGCGCCAGGTCGAGATCGCGCAACGGCTCGGCGTCGCGCAACCGACCGTCGCCAAGATGCTGAAGCGGCTGGCGACCGATGGCCTGACGCAGCAGCGGCGCTATCGCGGTGTGTTCCTGACCGACGCGGGCCGCCAACTGGCGCGCAAGAGCCGCGAACGCCACGAGATTGTGGAGCAGTTCCTGCGCGCGCTCGGCATCAGCCCGGAAATGGCCCGCATCGACGCCGAGGGCATCGAGCACCACGTCAGCGCCGAGACGCTCGACGCGTTCCGGCAGCACTTGCAGCGGTCGGAAAGCCAGTAGGCCCCACTGCCGACTGCCGACTGTGGGCACTTCGAATAACAATCGCTGCGCATTCACCGGCAAACTGGGTTGCGAATGCGTAGGGTGCGAAAGGCCTTCTTCAGGCCGTATCGCACCGAAACGAGCCGTGGGCGCCAGCCTCTGGTGCGATACGGCGAAGCCGCCTTTCGCACCCTGCGCCGCCGCACAACCACCCTCGAAGTGATTCACGTGTTGTGCCGACTACCTCACAGCTTAACAACCTTGCCGGTCTGGCTGCTTTCGGTTGCGGCGTCGGCGAGCACTTGCGCCATCAGGCCGTCGTGGCCGCTGGCGCTCGGGGTCGTGCCCTTGGCGCAGGCGTCAAGGAAGGCGCGCATCTCGCGGGCATAGGCCTCGGCGTAGCGCTCCAGGAAGAAGTTCTGCACGACGGCGCCGGTGATGCCTTGGGCGTCCGCGAACTGCACGGTCGTTTCCTGGAGATTGCCGGCTGACAGCATGCCCTTTGAGCCGTGCACTTCCATTCGCTGGTCATAGCCATAAGTGGCGCGGCGCGAATTGGTGATGACCGCCAAACGCCCCGACGCCGTCGTCATGTGCACAACCGCCGTGTCGACATCGCCGGCCTTGCCGATTGCCGGATCGACCAGCGACGAGCCGAACGCGTGCACCGTGGTGAACTCCTCGCCCATCAGGAAGCGCGCCATGTCGAAGTCGTGGATCATCATGTCCCGGTACAAGCCGCCTGAGCGCTCAATGTAGGAAACCGGCGGCGGCGACGGATCGCGCGAAATGATGGTGATTATCTCGATGGCGCCGGCGTCGCCCTGGCGCAACCTCTGTTCGAGCGCGGCAAAGTTCGGATCGTGGCGCCGGTTGAAGCCGATCATCAGCGTCACCTTGGCCTTTTCCACCACTTTCAGGCAGGCGCGCGTGCGCTCGGCTGACAGAGAAACAGGCTTCTCGCACAGGATCGGTTTGCCGGCCCGGGCCGCCGCCTCGATGTAATCAGCATGCGTATCGGTCGGTGAACAGATCAGGATGGCATCAACGTCCTTGGCGGCGATGATGGCCTCGGGCGTGGCCACTTTGGCGCCAGCGCTCTGGGCGAGGTCGGCGGCTGACTTGGCGTCGGCATCGGCGACATAGGCGACGCTCGCCGCGTCGGACTTGATCAGAGTGCCGACATGTACTTTACCGATGCGGCCGGCACCGATGACACCAAACTTCACCATAGTTGACTTCCCTCGCGCGTGGTTGGCTTGTTGGTCTGCGGTCCAACCGCAGCCAGGTCCGGTCGCTGCAACGACTCTTTTTCAGAACAAACGTTCCGATTTGACGGCGCCCGGAATTTATGTTTCATGCGCGGCAGTGATAGCGAAGGTATGTTCTCCTGTCCAGACGCTTCCTGACCGACGTAATGCTTCAGACCGAGGAGTCTCGGCCGTGTCCATTTCTGACACCCCCTTGGATGTCGTCACCATTGGCCGCTGTTCGGTGGACCTGTACGGCCAGCAGATTGGCTCGCGGCTGGAAGACATTACCTCGTTCGCCAAATCCGTTGGCGGCTGTCCAGCCAACATCGCCATCGGCACAGCGCGGCTCGGCTTGAAATCGGCATTGCTGTCGAAAGTCGGCGACGAACAAATGGGTCGCTACATCAGCGAGCAGATGCGCCGCGAAGGCGTCGAGACCGCCGGCCTCGGCGTCGATCCGGAACGGCTGACGGCGCTGGTCTTGCTCTCCGTCGCCGACGAGCACAGCTTTCCGCTGATCTTTTACCGCGAGAACTGCGCTGACATGGCGCTGACCGAAGCCGATGTCGATCCAGTCTTGATCGCGCGCGCCAAAGCCGTGGTGGTGACTGGCACGCACTTCTCGCGGCCGGCGACGGCGGCGGCACAGCGCAAGGCGATGCAGCTAATCAAGCAGCATGGCGGCAGGGTCGCCTTTGACATCGACTACCGGCCAAACTTGTGGGGCCTTGCTGGCCACGCAACCGGTGAGTCGCGCTACATCAAATCCGACCGCGTTTCGGCGCAGCTGAAGGCGATTCTGCCAGACTGCGATCTGGTCGTCGGCACCGAGGAAGAGATCCGCATCGCGTCCGGCGAGGACGACGTGCTGGCGGCGCTGATGGCAATCCGATCGGTATCAAAGGCAACGATCGTGCTGAAGCGGGGGCCAATGGGTTGCGTGGTGTTCCCGGACGCCATCCCTGCGCGCATTGACGATGGCATCGTTGGCGCCGGCTTTCCGATAGAGGTCTATAATGTTCTCGGCGCTGGCGACGCCTTCATGTCCGGTTACCTGCGTGGCTGGTTACGCGACGAGCCGCACGCTACGAGCGCCACCTGGGCCAACGCCTGTGGCGCTTTCGCAGTGTCGCGATTGTTGTGTTCGCCGGAAAGCCCGACTTGGCCGGAACTACAGCTGTTCCTGAAAGACGGCAGCCCGGAACGGGCGCTGCGCAAAAACGCGCGCCTCAATCACGTGCACTGGGCGACAACGCGCCGGCCGCAGGCCAGTACGCTGATGGCTTTCGCGATCGATCATCGCTTCCAGTTGGAAGCGATCGCGGATGCAGCGGGCGTCGCGCATGCCCGCATCGCCACGTTCAAGACGCTTGCCGTCGCCGCCGTCGCCGAGGTCGCCGAAGGCCGTCCCGGCTACGGCATGCTGCTCGATGAGAAGCATGGCCGCGAGGCACTGTTTGCTGCCGCCAAGCAGCAGTTCTGGATTGGCCGACCAGTGGAATTGCCAGGCTCGCGCCCACTCCGGTTTGAACACTCAAGCGACATCGGCTCGCAACTGGTCGACTGGCCAGTTGGACACACCATCAAGGCGCTCAGCTTCTATCATCCAGATGACCCGCCGGATTTGAAGGCGGACCAACAGCGCACTCTGCTCAGCCTCTATGAGGCTGCGCGCAAAGTGGGCCGCGAGCTGCTGGTGGAAATTATCGCCGGAAAGCACGGCGTCCTGGCCGATGACACGATTGCGCGTGCCGTTGGTGAACTGTATGGGCTCGGCATCAAGCCGGACTGGTGGAAGCTGGAACCGCAGCGCTCGCCCGCTGCCTGGGCCGCAACCGCCAAAGTGATCGCCGATCACGATGCCTATTGCCGGGGCATTGTGCTACTGGGCCTGGAAGCACCGGAGAGCGAGTTGGAAGCGGCTTTCACCGCCACCATCGGTTGTGACGCCGTGCGTGGCTTCGCCGTCGGCCGGACCTTGTTTGCCGACGCCGCGCAACAGTGGTTGCGCGGCACTATGGACGACCGCGCTGCGATCACCGATATGGCAGGACGCTTTCGCCGGTTGACCGAGTTGTGGCAGAAGAGCCGGATGATCTGACAGCCGCGGTCGCCTGTTGCGGCCGAGGAGCGCACCAACCCCCCGGGAGATTGCAGCGATGAACGCCAAAACCAAGCCGGGCACTGCTGCCACGACTGCTGAGACGACTGGCACCGTGCGCCTGACTATGGCACAGGCGCTGGTGCGCTATTTGACAGCACAGATGACTGAAGTTGACGGCAAGACGGTGCCGCTGTTCGCCGGCTGTTGGGCGATCTTCGGTCATGGCAACGTCGTCGGCATGGGTGAGGCGCTGTATCAGGTTCGTGAGCAGCTGCCGACCTACCGATCGCACAATGAGCAGGCGATGGCGCATTCGGCGGTTGCCTACGCCAAGGCCTGCGGCCGGCGGCGGATGATGGCCGTGACATCGTCGCTTGGTCCCGGCGCCACCAACATGATCACGGCAGCGGCCGTGGCCCACGTCAACCGGCTGCCAGTGTTGTTCCTGCCGGGCGATATCTATGCCAACCGGCGGCCTGATCCGGTGCTGCAACAGATCGAGGATTTCTCCGACGGTACCGTTTCGGCCAATGATTGCTTCCGCCCGGTGTCGCGCTACTTTGACCGCATCACGCGGCCCGAGCAGATCATCCCGGCGCTGGAACGGGCGATGACCGTGCTGACCGATCCGTCCGAGTGCGGACCGGTGACTTTGGCGCTGTGCCAAGATGTGCAGGCGGAAGCCTATGACTATCCCTTGTCGTTCTTCGTACCGCGCATACGGATCGCCCGTCGTCCACGGCCTGACCTCAATGAACTGGCTGCGGCAGTCACGGCGCTGACCCGGGCCAAATCCCCCGTCATTGTCGCGGGCGGTGGCGTGCTCTATTCCGGCGCCAGCGCGGCGCTGACAGCCTTGTGCGAGGCGTCGGGCGTGCCCGTCGTCGAGACCCATGCCGGCAAGTCGTCGCTGCCAGACGGCCATCCGCTCAATCTCGGCGCCATTGGTGTCACGGGCACCACGGCCGCCAATACCGCCGCACAGAATGCCGATCTGATTCTGGCGGTCGGCACCCGGCTGGCAGACTTTGTCACTGGTTCGCGGGCACTGTTCGCGCATCCAGGCCGGCGCATCATCCAGCTCAACACGGCGTCATTCGACGCCGGCAAGCATGGCGCTCTGCCGCTGGTCGCCGATGCGCGCGAGGGCCTTGCGGCACTGACGCAAGCGACCGAAGGCTGGAAGGCGCCGGATACCTGGACGAAGAAAGCCAAAACCAGCAAGGCTGCCTGGCAGAAGGAAGCGGTTACCTTTACGGATGCGCCGAAGGGCAATGCCAAACCGGGCGACAGTCACGTGATCGGCGCTGTGCAGCGGGCGATCGGCTCCGAGGCTGTGATCGTCGGCGCGGCGGGTGGCATGCCAGGCGAACTGCACAAGCTCTGGCAAGCCGGCAAGCCAGGTACGTATCACCTGGAATATGGCTATTCGACAATGGGTTATGAGATTGCCGGCGGCATTGGCGTGAAGCTGGCTCGGCCCAACGAAGAAGTCGTGGTGATGGTTGGCGATGGCTCGTATCTGATGATGAACTCCGAGGTCGCAACCTCTATCATGATGGGCCAGAAGCTGATCATCGTGCTGATCGATAATCGTGGTTACGCCTGCATCAACCGCTTGCAGCGCGCCACCGGCGGCGAGAGCTTCAACAACCTGCTGGACGACGCCTGGCACGTCGAAATGCCACGCATCGACTTTGTCGCGCACGCCCAGAGCATGGGGGCTGACGCGGTGCATTGCGGCTCCGTCGCTGAACTGGAAAAGGCGCTGACGGCCGCCAAGGCTGCCAAGCGCACGCAAGTCATCGTCATCGATACCGATCCCCTGATCGCGACCAAGGCCGGTGGCGCGTGGTGGGACGTGGCCGTGCCGGAAGTATCGGTGCGCAAGGACGTGCAGGCCGCCCGCAAGACCTATGAGGAGCGGATGAAGCTGCAGAAGGTGGGCGAGTAGCGCATCGCGTCGCAGTCACTTCGCACCAAGGGAGCCGCCGTGAAAGCCATCGTAATCAGCAAGACCGAACAAGGTTCGGCGGCGGCCTATGCCGACTTCGCCGAGGCTGACTTGATGGAGGGCGACGTCACCGTCCGGGTCTCGCACACCACGGTCAACTATAAGGACGGACTGGCGATCACCGGCAAGGCGCCTGTCGTGCGCCGCTGGCCGATGATCCCCGGCATCGACCTCGCTGGCACGGTGGAGAGTTCCACGCACGAGCGGTTCAAGCCGGGTGATGCCGTGCTGTTGAATGGCTGGGGCGTTGGTGAGACGCATCTCGGTGGCTATGCCGAGAAGGCGCGCGTCAAGGGTGAATGGCTGGTGCCGTTGCCCGCTGGCCTGAGTGCCCGTGACAGCATGGCGATCGGTACGGCTGGCTATACGGCGATGCTGGCGGTGATGGCGCTGGAGCGGCACGGGCTCAAGCCTGCCGACGGACCCGTGCTGGTAACGGGCGCCGGCGGCGGCGTCGGTTCCATTGCCATTGCGCTGTTGTCGAAGCTCGGTTGGCACGTCATCGCCTCCACCGGCCGCACCGAGCAGGCGGATTACCTTAAGGCGCAAGGCGCAATGGAAGTCATCGACCGAGCCGATCTGGCCAAGCCAGCCCGCCCGCTTGGCCGCGAACGCTGGGCGGCGGCGGTGGATTCGGTCGGCAGCCACACGCTCGCCAATGTCATCGCAATGACGCGCTATCACGGCGCGGTGGCGGCCTGCGGCTTGGCGCAAGGCATGGACCTACCCGGATCGGTGGCGCCCTTCATCCTGCGCGGCGTGGCGCTGTTCGGTATCGATTCCGTTATGTGCCCACTTCCGCGTCGGCTGGAGGCCTGGGCACGGCTGGCGTCCGATCTGGACCGCGTCAAGTTAGCGGCGGCGTCGCGCGATATCGGCTTTGATGAGCTGCTGCAGGCTGGCCACGACATCCTCGATGGCAAAATCCTCGGCCGCGTCGTGGCATCAGTCGCCGGATAGCCACGCAAGGATCAGACATGATCGGCCGCCTCAATCATATCGCACTGGCAGTGCCGAACTTGGATGCGGCAATCCCGGTTTATGCCTCGACGCTTGGCGCCAAGGTTAGCGCTCGGCAGGCGCTGCCAGAACACGGCGTCACGGTCGTATTTGTGGAACTGCCAAACACCAAGGTGGAACTGCTCGAGCCACTGGGCGAGGCATCGCCGATCGCCCGGTTCCTGGCAGCCAATCCGGCCGGCGGCTTGCATCACGTCTGCTACGAGGTGGCTGACATCATCGCCGCCCGCGAACGGCTGGTTGCCGCTGGATTGCGCATTCTCGGTGATGGCGAACCCAGGCTCGGCGCACACGGCAATCCCGTGCTGTTCCTGCATCCCAAGGACATGCTCGGCACGCCCATCGAACTCGAGCAGGTAGCGCCGCATCCGGATTGATTCGCGCGCCCGCTTGACAACTCCCCGCCTCTAATAGACAACGTTGTCATTGCCAATTTCATTGGTTCTGAGGCGCTCGCTTATGGTCACGCTCCGGCAGGTCGCAGATCGGGCGCAAGTCTCCGTCAAGACCGTGTCGCGCGTCATCAACCGCGAGGCGGCCGTAGCCCAAGAGACGCGCGACGCCGTGCTGAAGATCGTTGACGATCTTGGCTATGTGCCGAATGCCGCTGCCCGCTCGATGCGGACATCCGTGACGACGATGGTTGGCCTGTTGACCGACGTGATCGTCACTACGCCCTACGCATTTGACATCGTCGGCGGCGCCGAAGCGGCATTGCGCGAGGCCGGCCGCACGATGCTGATCGGCAATACTGGCGGCGTGGCGGAGTCCGAAATCGAGTACTGGCGGATGTTCCGCAGCTTCAAAGCCGGCGGTGCTCTGTATGCCACCATGTTCCATCATTCCGTGGCTCTGAACGACAGCGAGTTTGGGCAACCTGTGGTGTTGGTCAACTGCTTCGACACCCGTCGCAAGCGGCCAAGCGTGCTGCCCAATGACCGGCTCGGTGGCGAGACCCAAGCGCGACACCTCCTGGAATTGGGCCATCGCCGGATCGGTTGCATTGCGCTCAATCCCGTGATTCCGGCTGCCAAGCTACGATTGGAAGGTATCACCAAGACGCTCAAAGCCGCAGGCGTCTCGCTTGATGCGGCGCAAGTTCGACCTGGCGTCGAAGGGCCGCTTGGTTCGGAAAAGCTTGTTGCCTACGAGCGCGCGCGCGATCTGCTCAATCGCAAGGACCGGCCGACTGCGATGATCTGTGGCCATGACCAGATGGCGATGCAGGTGGCGATCGCTGCGCTCGAACTGGGCCTGCGTATCCCGGAAGACCTTTCCATCATCGGCTTCGACGACCAGCGATTGATCACCGAAGCCATGCGTCCGGGTCTGACGACGGTGGCATTGCCTCATTTGGAGCTCGGCCGCACCGGCAGCCAATTGCTCCTGCGCCTCCTCGATGGCCAAGCCGCCGACGATGAACGCATCCTAGTTCCATGCCCCCTGATCCAACGAGGGTCGTGCGCACCGCCTTGAACAAGGGGCGGATCGATCTGCCGGTATCAGGCAAACTGGTGCTGGCCAAAACCAAAAAGAACCGAGACTTTTCACATCCTTTGGGAGGGACCATGATCTACAATAAGTGGCGTCGCCGCACTTCTGTTCTGGCGCTGAGCGCTTTTCTCAGCCTCTCTGCATCAGCCGTTTTCGCCGGCCCCATCAAAGTCTGGCATCACGGCGGCCGTGGTGACGGCGAGCGCGACAAGATCGGCAAAATGTTGGAGGCGTGGACCGCCGCCAACCCGAACGACCCAGCCACCCTCGAGATCCTGCCTGAGGGCGCCTATAATGAGCAAGTCCAGGCAGCGGCGCTGGCCGGCAGCCTGCCCGACCTGCTTGACTTTGATGGACCCAACTACGCCAACTATGTCTGGTCGGGCTACCTGCAGCCGCTCAACGGCATGGTCTCCGACGCCACCATCGGCAACGTCATCCCGTCGCTGATCGCCCAGGGCACCTATGGTCCTGATGGCAAGCTGTACTCGCTCGGCATGGGCGACTCAGGCCTGGGCCTGTGGGGCAACAAGGCCATGCTGACCAAGGCCGGCGTGCGCATTCCAACCGGCGTCGAAGATGCCTGGACGATGGCTGAGTTCGAAGACGCTCTGGCTAAGCTGAAAGCTAGCGGTATCGCCACGCCACTCGACGTCAAGCTCAACTACGGCAAGGGCGAGTGGTACACTTATGGCTTCTCACCGATTGTCCAATCGATGGGCGGCGATCTGATCAACCGGACCACCTGGACATCATCGGGCACCCTTGACGGCGATGCCGCAATCAAGGCGATGACGGGCGGTGCCACGAACGGCACGACCAATG
>JANNSA010000132.1:0-2084 GCA_031402115.1 Hyphomicrobiaceae bacterium
CGGTTTTGCTATCGCAGTTCCGGTTGTCAAAGCGTGGGCCGAGCGAGCACGCCGCCCTTCCTCAATCGCAAGTTCAGAGGCAGGTTAACTCCGACTGAAATGAGGATACGTCGCGGTGAGTTTCTAATTCCCCCCTCCAACAACCGTCGCGCGATCACTTGCGCTTGGATTTCGGCAGCGCCTTCGAAGATGTTGAGGATGCGCGCATCGCACATCACGCAGCTCACCTCGGTCACTCAACGCTTGCCGTGCTGCGCCACATAATCGCGAAGTGCTTCGTTGATTCGGGTTTGGTAGCCGGTGTCCGACGTTGTTTGCTGCCGGAACCATTCAATCAGGTCAGCATCGATACGTAAGGTGATCTGTTTCTTGACAGGCCGATAGAACATACCCCGTTTTGCGTCAGTCCAGTCCACCTGCTCAGGCATATCATTCAAGTAGATTTTGTCGTCTGGCATCGCGGCCAAAGCATCCAAGTCGGTCAGCTGTTGCGCCGTCAGAGGCTTATTCGCGTTCTTCTTCATAGGCTCTCCTTTCACGGGCCACTACAGCCACACACCCTCTAATTCCCACCCTCCAACAACCGTCGCGCGATCACTGACAGGCGGGGACAGTTGCCGATCCGAAGAATTTTAGTAATTAGAATATTTTAGCCCAAATCTGTAATTGTCGTCCGTAGAAGCAATCGATAACTGTCCCCGTCGATTCACGGATTGTAGCTGCGTGCACGATTGGGCTGTTATCCCGAACCCCTCGCAATGGCTGGCATCAAATACCGTACCTATTCAATTTTGGGTCTGATACTCGAGCCAGGCCTTAAACGTTGCTGCGTCATGAAACGGGAAGTTCTGGGCTACGACGCTGGCCTTCTTGGCATGGACAAATGTATTCCGCCGCAGGCCATCGTAGCCGAAGACTTTATCGCCACCATCGGCCAACGAGCTCATCCACTCAACGATCAAGAGGGTGTCGCGTTCAAGCTGCGCCGATCGAATGTTCTGACCTGAAATCTGCCCGTGCATCAACTTGTTCCTATACTTTTTAATGCGGACCAGCTCCTTAGCCAGGAGTGCGTGCTTTGAGCCGACTAGGGTTTTTACCGGCGTGACGTTGAGCGCAGCTATGCAGTCAACGAACGTAGTCGGATTGAGATTTCGGTTGTTCGCCATCACCGACATCACGTCCTTGAGGGTCGCATGCGTGATGTTTGGATGTTGGTAGACTACGAAGCAAAACAAACGTCGAAGTTGCTTCTCATACTTGATCCACGAAAGCATGACCGCATCGACGCGGCGTGTCGGTCCTTGAGAGCACCAGACGGCTTCAACAGTAGCGAATTCCTGAACTAGTTTTTTTGGAATGTTCAGCTTTCGCATTACTCTTGAAGTCCTCTGCAACAGTCAATTTCGAAGTTCGCCCGCCGACGTTAGTTGACCTCGGATCAAGCATCATTTTCTAGGTTGCGGTTGCAGCTCGGCCGATGTTCTTGCAAACCTGCAGTAGCGTCCTACCCCCCTTAATTCCCACCCTCCAGCAGCCGCCGCGCGATTACTTGGGCTTGAATTTCGGCGGCACCTTCGAAGATGCTCAGAATACGCGCGTCGCACAGCACGCGGCTGATCGGGTATTCCAACGCGAAGCCGTTGCCACCGTGGATCTGCAGCGCGTTGTCGGCTGCGGCCCAGGCGATGCGGGCTGCCAGCAGCTTGGCCATGCCGGCCTCCAGATCGCAACGGCGGCCGGCATCCTTCTCGCGAGCGGCAAAATAAGTGAGCTGGCGAGCGATCTGCACTTCGACGGCCATCATCACGATCTTGTTGGCGACGCGCGGGAAGCTGTAGATCGGCTGGCCGAACTGCATGCGGTCCGTTGCATACTTGAGGCTTAGGTCCATCGCCGACTGGGCGACGCCGACGGCGCGGGCAGCGGTTTGGATGCGGGCGGACTCGAACGTCGCCATCAGCTGCTTGAAGCCCTGGCCCTCGACACCGCCGAGCAACTGTGCGGCGGGCACTTCGAAGCCGTCGAACGAAATCTCGTATTCCTTCATGCCGCGGTAGCCCAGCACCTCGATCTCGCCGCCG
>JANNSA010000133.1:0-2535 GCA_031402115.1 Hyphomicrobiaceae bacterium
ATTGAAGTTGAATGGGTTGAGCTGATAGGGCGAATAGAGGTGCGTCATCGCCTGAAACATTTGGAACATCGGCGCGGCTTCCGAGTGAATGCCGCTTGCTTTCAACCACTTCTCCCAAGGTGTCGTCCGCACTGGACTGTACATTTCGCCGGCAGCCGAGATCGCCTTCCAGAACTCGGCAAGCTTTTCCCGGGCGCCGTCGACGCCGCCAACCGACACGCCGTAGGCCATGACGACTGCGTTCATCGTGCCGGCACTAGTAGCGCTGACGGCCTCGACCGACAGGCGGCCATCCTCGAGCAGCTTGTCGAGCACGCCCCAGGCGAAGGCGCCGTGCGCACCGCCACCCTGAAGCGCCAGATTGACCGGCTTCCGGTTCGCTGGTGCCGTAGCGCGCGGCGTAGAATTCTCTGAAGCATGCTGGTTCATTGGGCTGTCCATCCACCTTCAACAGGCAGCGCCGTGCCGGTGATCGATGCGGCCGCTCCCGTGCACAAAAACACTGCCAACGCGCCGAGTTGTTCGGTGGTGACGAATTGCCGGGTCGGCTGCGCATGCAATAGAACGTCCTTGATCACCTGTTCCTCGGTGATGCCACGGGCCTTGGCCGTTTCAGGTATCTGCTTCTGGACCAGCGGCGTCAGCACGTAGCCGGGGCAGATGGCGTTCACGGTGATGCCAAACTCGGCCGTCTCCAGAGCCACAGTCTTGGTCAGCCCGACGATGCCGTGCTTGGCGGCCACATAGGCCGATTTGAACGGCGAAGCGACGAGGCCGTGAGCCGATGCGATATTGATGATGCGGCCCCACTTGCGCACCTTCATCTCGGCGACGACGGCGCGCGTGGCATGAAACGCCGATGACAGATTGATCGCAATGATCGCGTCCCACTTTTCCGTCGGGAAGGTCTCGATCGCCTCGACATGCTGGATGCCGGCGTTGTTAACCAGTACATCGACGGCACCGAACGCAAGCCGCGCATCGGCTGCCATGGCTGCGATGTCGGCTGGCTTGGACATGTCGGCCGCCGAATATTCGACCCTTACGCCGAAGGTCTCCGCAAGCGCCATGCGAGTGTTCTCGATCTCGGCCCTGTCGCCGAATCCGTTCAACATGACGTTCATGCCGGCAGCGGCGAAGCCCTGCGCGATGCCAAGGCCGATGCCGCTGGTAGACCCGGTGATGATGGCGGACTTGCCTGCCAGTTCGGAACTGCCGACCCGCGACGTGCTGCTCTGTTCACTCATGGTTTGCATGGCATTCTCCTTGGTCGCGACTGCGGTTTGTGATGGTTCGGCGCCCCACGGATCCGGGAAGCATGTCACGAGCCAGATCACGCCCTGTTCAACAATGCTCTATCGGCACGTGAAGTTCGAACCGGGCGCCGCGCTGTCGGCCGTCCATCGATACATCGACACGGCCGCCGTGCCGCTCGGCTATCAGCCGGACGATCCATAGGCCCAGCCCCCACGACGAGCCCCTGCCGTCGTACTGGGCGGTCAAAGTGGTGAAGGGCCGGAACGCGCGCTTGAGGTCGAGTTCTGACAGCCCCTGGCCCTCATCACAGATCGCGATCATTGCGTTGCGCCCGCAGCGAGATGTCTCGCAGGTTACGGTCGAGTTTGGCGGCGCATACTTCACGGCGTTGCCGATCAGATTGCCAACCGCTTCCGCTAACAATCGTCTGTCACCCGCAACCACCGTTAGATTTGTGTTTTCAAGGTCGATGGTGATGCCGCGGTTTTCAGCCAACGGCCGGTTAACATCAGCAGCATAGCGGACCACGTCGGCGAGATCGACCATGGTCGCCTTGAACGATAGCGGATCGCCGGTTTCGCGCGTACGTTGCAGGAAACCGTTCAACATGCCGTCGAGCGCCTCGATCATGTCTTGGGCTTTTTGCGTCGTCGCCTTAAGGCGCTCGTGCGCCTGCATCTGCGCGTGGGTTTCGATTAGCTCGATCAGGACCGACAAGTTGGCCAGCGGGCTGCGCAGGTCGTGCGCAATCATGGTGAGGGCGCCGAGCAGGGCCGCATCCTTCGGCTGACGGCGGTACTTCGTCCCGCGTGCCGGGCTGATGTTCGGGCGCCTGGCGATCGGCGGAAGTTCAACTGTCAGCGGCTGCATGTGCTATCCTCATCGCGCTTGGACCCTTCGATGATTGGACGCTACGCTTGCAGCCGACGCATGAGAAATATCGCTTCGCTCGGGTTTCGATAGCTTCCGTGCATGACCGTGGTTCGTGACGAAAACTGTTATAGGTCATAGCCTTGCGCAGCACGCTGTCGACCACTATGAGGCAAGTACTCGATGGAAATGCATCAGATCCGCTACTTTCTCGGCGTAGCACGCGCGCTCAATTTCACGCGGGCAGCCGAAGAGTGCAACGTGTCCCAGCCGTCACTCACGCGCGCGATCAAGTTGCTGGAGGAGGAACTCGGCGGCGAATTGTTCCGACGTGAGCGCAACCTCTCCCACCTGACCGATCTCGGCCAACGCATGCTGCCGCTGATGCAGCAGTGCTACGATACCGCC
>JANNSA010000134.1:0-2449 GCA_031402115.1 Hyphomicrobiaceae bacterium
ACGCCTGACCGACGCGATGATGTGGTCCGGGCCAGTCGTCCAGACGAAGGGTTTCATCGCATTGTTGCAAAGCAAGCGTTCATGCGTCGATCAGCGCAAACAATCCTGGTGGGAGACGCATGAACGCTTGCTTTGCAACATGGCGGCTCTGGGTCAGACACGTCGATCTCGACCTTGCCTCGCACCATCCGAACATACCCCAGCTGCGGACATGCTGCGACAAATTGACGCATAACGGCCGCTTTCCATCCGATCGCGTCGGCGGCAGGCTGGTAGCCGTTCGGCAGCCTTGGGCCAGAAGCCAGCATCGGCGCTGATCCTGAGCGGATCCGCTTGGCCCTCAGAAGCAGAATGTCTCCGCAAGCTCGTAAGCGTACCCACACGACTGCTGCCAAGTGAGCTTGAACGACACCATGACCGTCAGTCCACTGAGCCAGTGCATGATCGAGGACATGGCTGCGCGTGATCTCAACCGGCATACGCGGCGCAGTCACATCTCGCGCTGCAAGCGCTTCGCGACCTGGCCGCTGCGTTCGCCCGGCGCGTAAACAAGTGACACGGTGAGCCTGTTCCAGCCGCATCCAATCGGGAGCGGCCCGTTGATCTGCAACTTGCAACCGACAAATCACCCAATGCGCGCGTCTTGTTGCCGGCAGCCTATTGAGAACAGCCTGCCCGTCAGATCACATAGAAATCGCTCGCCAACAGCACCGACCCGCCTTGTCGGAAGCCAACCGTGGCGATGAGCTCCGCCGCAGCTGCACCCGTGCCGTCCGGATCGAAGGAGAGCTCTGTCGTGGTCTCGTTGAAGAGGAACTGGGCGAATACCTGGTTCGCAATCTGCGCTCCCGCACCCGAGACGATCTCGGAGCTGGTGACGGTGAGCCCGATGTTGAACTCAGCGTTGTCGATGAGCAACCGGTCCGAGTGATCCCTGAAAACGAATACGATACTATCGACACCCTTGCCGCGCTCGAGCTGCAGCAAATCCTGGCTGTCAGAAACGCCACTCAAAGTGTCGTTGCCCATTCCACCTTGCACGATGGCCGTGAACCCGGGACCCGAGCCAAAGACAAAATCGTCGCCAAGCCCTCCGAAGACGTGCGAACCATCGGCGGCCGCTGCTCCAAGAGTATCACCGAAGACGCTTCCGATCAGGTTCTCGATCGAGGTGAAAGAGTCGTTTGCCGCCGCGAGATTGGCGAAGTTATTGAACAAAAACACTACGACACCTCCTGTGGCAGCCGAGTAGTCGACCGTATCGACACCCGCCCCGCCGTTGACAACATCGGCCAGGAGATCGGCCCCGGGGGCCAAGGTGTCGTTGCCCGTGCCGCCGCTGAGGCTGTCGGCGCCGCTGCCGCCTGTGAGCGTGTCGTTGCCGGACCCGCCCTTCAGCGTGTCGGTGCCGCGTTCGCCCTTGAGCATGTCGTCGCCGCTGCCGCCGGCAAGAGAGTCGTTGCCACCGCCGCCGAGAGTATCGTTGCCCGCTCCGCCGTTCAGCGTATCGTCGCCGCTGCGGCCGGCGAGATCGTCGTCGCCTGCAAGCCCTTGGATCAGGTCTGCGAGCCCTGTTCCCCTCAGCTTGTCGCGGGCGCTCGTACCGTTGATGCGGGCCATGCAGTTCTCCTCGCTCCATCACGTGGCTCGACACTGGACCCAAGCAATGGCTACATCAATATAATATTTGCAGGTTGCGTATCTGCACAAGGCTGTGTCAATCAGAGTCGAACTTCGAGGTGAATACGGCATGCCGTCTTACGCCTCGGCCATGTGCCGCAGCCGAAGATGCGGGAAGCGGCGGCCATGCTGAGGGCGATCCATGCGGCTGAAGGGGCGCTCAAACCGTGTGAAGCGTTCTGGGTGCCGGCCCACACAAAATGCTCCGCAATCGACACATCACCCAATGCGTGCGTCGTGCTGCCGGCAGCCTATCGAGAACAGCCTGCCCGTCAGAGCACGTAGCAATTGATGCGAGACGCTCAGCGACTACGCAGGTCGAACGCCTCGCCCCAGGTATCGGCCAGCATGAAGCCTGCGGGGAACGGATCGCTCGAATGGTGAGCGATGTACTACATCCGGCAAGGCGATCGGTCATCTCGATCCTCCGGCGGCCGGCGCTGGCGGTGTCGCGGCGGCAGAAGCTCCCCGGTAAGCAGACAGTTGCGGCCGTACAGAACAAAGACGGACTGGGTCACTCTCGTCGGTTACCGCCGCGGCCCCCAACGGACGGTTACCATTCAGCACCGGAAGAACGAGCTGTGAATGCCGCCGTCGATCAGTTTTTCCTGATCCACGTCGTAGTGATACCAGCTCAATCTCGGATCTCTTCGAGGGGGACGGTGGCCACATGGGCGCAGGCTGCATCGAATAGCGCACGTAGGGCATTGGCCAGGTGGTAGTGCGTCAGGCTCGGTCGCAGCGGGTCGATGGCGGCGGGGTTGTCAGT
>JANNSA010000135.1:0-4786 GCA_031402115.1 Hyphomicrobiaceae bacterium
CCCCCGCGCAGTCCGTGCTCACCACCCGGGACACCCCCGCCGCCAGCATCTCCAGCACGACGTTGGGAAATCCTTCGGTGTCCGACGTCACCAGCCCCAGTCCGGCGCGCGCCATGACGGCGATCGGGTTGGCGAGATGGCCGCAGCGGGTTACAAATCCGCCGAGCTCGGCCGCGGCGATGGCAGCGTCGACGGCAGCGGCTTCCGAACCGTCGCCGATCATCACGAGGTGGTGACCGGTGCACCCCTTAGCGTGCAGGGCGGCCAGTGTTTCCACCGCACGCACCGGTTGCTTCACGGCCGATAGCCGGCCGCACCAGACGATGAGCGTGCGGTCAGCTGGGATAGCGGCGACGGCGGCCGGCACGTCAGCGGTGCGGCCCTCGGCGATGCGCTCCAGGTCGATTGGATTGGGCAGCGTGCGGGTGATCGCCGTGAGGCGGCCTCGGGTGTGACGCTCCAGCGCGTGCTGCATCCGCTCCGTCTGGCAGACGATCAGATCCTGCGCGCCGTACAGAAGGTAAAACCGGCGCAACACCGGCGTCGCCCAGCCGAAATCGCGATCGAAAAAGGCGGTCGACTCGCGCGCTACTAACCGTCGCGTGCGCAACCAACCGAGCGCCCGCGCCATGCTGCACAAGGCGTTGACATGGGTGTTCGAGCTGAACACCAGATCGTACGCGTGCCGCCGCAGCAGGCGCAGCAGGGCGAAGACGCCGCCGGCTTCGTTCCTGGCCAGCGTGTAATGCAGCGTGACGTTGCCAAGGCGCTCCAACTCGTCGAGCGTGCCGGTCCGGCTCCAGCACAAGACGAAGCAATCCACATGGCGATAGCGGCCCGACCGCGCCGCCTCGCGGGCCAGCGTGCGCGTGACCTGCTCGGCGCCACCCATGCGGTCGCTCGGCCAGATGAAGAGCGCGCGGCCCTTGCCGCTTGCTGGACCGGTCACCGCGCCGCTGCCAGTATCGGGTCCTGGGCAGGATCCTTGCGCAGCACATAGACAAACGTCTCTGCCGCATTCTTGCCGAGCAGCAGATAGGCCGCGCCCTGCCATAGCCGCCACAGCACGAAGGCGGGCGCGAACACGGTGAAGTAGGAGCTGGTCCAGAACAGCTTGCGCTCTTCGACGGCGAGGCCATTGGCCCGCGCCAAGGCTTCAATCTCGCGCGGCGTGCAGCAATCGTAATAGGCCTTGAAGCCGTCATGGCCTTGCGCCTTGGCCGGAAACAGCGCGAACAGCAGCCGCCGTTTCAGGCCCTCGGGCAGCGCCAAGTTGAGGCGCGCGAAGGCGGCGTTGCGGCATGGCGCGAAGATCAGCACGCGGCCGCCAGGCTTGACGGCGGTGGCGAGGCCGCGCATCGCGCCCCGGGTATCGGGGACATGTTCCAGCGTCGCCTGGCAGACCACCATGTCAGCGTCGCCGGCGCCGATGAAGGTGCACAGATCAGCGGCGATGGTGCGGTCGTAGACGCCCGGTGGCGCCGCCGCCAGTTCCTCGGCGCTGATGTCGAGGCCAACCAGATGTACCCGGCGTTCGCGCTTTTCCGCCGCCGTCAGGCTGGGTCGCGAACCGCCGCCGAGATCGTAGACGGTGGTGCCCGGCGCAAAGGCCTTGGACAAGTAGTCGCGCACGAACGCCTTGTTGCCATCCTCGCGCACGCGCGCTGGCAAGGCCCGGTCAAGGCCACGGCATAGTGCCACGTTCATATCAATCAACGTGCGAGCCAGCCCCAAGATGCAGGGTCTCCCTATGCGATTTGCCATGCTGGCGCCCGTGCCGCCACCAACGGCGGCAAGCGGCGCCAGAACTCACACGCGGTAGTAGTCGCGGTACCACTCAACGAAGCGCGCGATACCCTCGGTCACCGGCGTCGCCGGCCGGTAACCCACGGCTTGTTGCAAGGCCGAAACGTCGGCGCTGGTCGCTGGTACATCACCCGGTTGCAGTGGCAGGTATTGCTTGATCGCCACACGACCGAGCGCCTGCTCCAACGCCTCGATATAGGCGGCCAGCGTCACCGGGTTGTTGTTGCCGATGTTGTAGAGCCGATAGGGCGCGTTGGAGCTGGCGGGATCGGGATCGTCGCTGTTCCAGTCCGGGTTCGGGGCGGCAACGGCATCACTGGCGCGGATCACGCCCTCGGCAATGTCACCGACATAAGTGAAATCGCGGATGTGGTTGCCGTGATTGAACACTTGGATCGGTTCGCCCGCCAAAATGCTGCGGGTGAACAGGAACAGCGCCATGTCGGGCCGGCCCCACGGACCATAGACCGTGAAGAATCTGAGACCCGTTGTCGGCAACCGGAACAGATGACTATAGGCATGCGCCATCAGCTCGTTGGCGCGCTTGGTGGCGGCGTAGAACTGCAAGGGATGATCAACGCCCTTGTGCTCGGAGAACGGCATCGCCGTGTTGGCGCCATAGACGCTCGAGGTAGAAGCGTAGGTCAGGTGCCCGGCGCCATGATGGCGGCAGGCCTCCAGCATATTGGTGAAGGCGACGATGTTCGACTGCACGTAGTCTTGCGGGTGGGTGATACTGTGGCGGACGCCCGCCTGCGCCGCCAGATGGATGACGCGGTCAATCTTGTGCGCCTTGAAACAGGCGTCGACTGACGGCTTGTCGGCCAGGTCCGAGCGCAGCGAAGCGTAGCTGCCGCCACTCGCCTTGGCGGTCTTGGCGAGTTCAACCAACCGGGCTTCCTTCAATGTCGGGTCATAATAGGCATTGACGCAATCGATGCCGACCACGTCGTCGCCGCGCGCCAGCAGTTTGCGCGCCGTATGAAATCCAATGAAGCCGGCATGGCCGGTGACGAGCGTCGCCATGAAGTCCTGACATTCCAGTGATCGTGCACGCACCAGCCACAGCACGTGGCCGACTCGTTTGTTTCACCTACGGGGTTAGCTCAGGTGCAGGGGCAACGAAAGTGATGTGAAGCCACACTACACAATCGCCGCGCAGCGAGTCCGCGACTGCCAGGCCGACAGTCTGGCGCCCAGACACCGTGGCCGGGGCCCGCACTCATGGCGCAGCAACGCGACTGAGCCGCCTTGGCACGGCCGCCGAGGCGCGCACTTGCAAGCTGGTTGCGAGACAATGCGCGGCCAGTCTGGTTTCACTGGTCAGCGCGCCATGCAGGGCTGTCGCGGACAGCGCATCCTGATAGGCACGGATGCGGGCACGCTGACGGTCATTGGCTTGCGGCGAACCCGCGATCATCGCAAACCGGCGGTGCCCGAGATCGATGAGATAGCCCATCACTTGCGTCGTCGCGGCGTGGTTGTCGAAGCCGATGGACGGCACGATCTCATGTGACAAGTATGAGTAAGTCGTGACGACCCCAGCAAGGAGCTCACCATGCGCCTGTCCCGCATGATCAACGTCGTCGGTGCGCATGCCGAGGGAGAGCCGAATGAGGTGATCACCGGCGGCGTCATCGATGTCCCCGGCCACACCATGTTCGAGAAGGCGCGCTGGCTGGAGACCAAGGGCGACGATTTACGCGCCTTCCTGCTGCACGAGCCGCGCGGCAAGGTGGTGCAATGCGTCAATCTGGTGCTGCCATCGTCCAATCCGGAGGCGCAGGCGGGTTACATCATCATCGAGCCGGCGTCCTATCCGCCGATGTCGGGCACCAACACCATTTGTACCGTGACGGTGCTGTTGGAGACCGGCATGATCGCCATGCAAGAACCGGTGACGGAACTGACTTTGGAGGCACCTGCGGGCCTGATCCGCGTCACCGCGACGTGCAACAACGGCAAAGTCGAGAGCGTCACCTTCCGCAACCAACCATCCTTCGTCATGCACCGCGACAAATCCGTCGAAGTCGAGGGCTACGGCACTGTGCGCGTCGATGTCGCCTATGGCGGCATGATCTACATGATCCTCGACGCCAAGGACCTGGGTTTCGACATTGTGCCGTCGGAAGCCCGCCAACTCTCCGATGTCGGCGAAAAGATCAAATTGGCGGCGGCCGAACAGATCCCGTCGGTGCATCCCGACAATGCCGAGATCCACACCATCAATCAGACGCTGTGGGCCGGCCCGATGCGCGTCGAAAACGGCGTCAAGACCGCGCGCAACGGCGTCATCGTTTCGCCAGGCCGGCTGGACCGCTCGCCGTGTGGCACCGGCACCTGCGCGCGCCTAGCTTTACTGCACGCGCAAGGACTGATTGGCGTCGACGAACCCTTCATCCACGAGTCGATTCTTGGCACCAGATTCACCGGTGAAATCTTCGGCTGCTCCGAAGTTGGCGGCGTCGATGCCGTAAATGTTGCCATCACGGGACGGGCCTGGATCACCGCCTTCCATCAGTACGTGCTTGATCCGAGCGATCCATTCCCGACTGGCTACACCCTGTCGGACACGTGGCCCGGCGCAAAATAGTCAGCCTGGCCTCGCCCAATCGATCGCGAAGGACCGACGCCATGACCGCTGATGCCAGCGCACACACCAAGCGTGCTTCGTTTAGCGCCCAACGGCTGGCGTCGCTCGAGGTAACCAAAGCCGGCCCACCAGCACGGCCGCGCAACCAGTTCTGGGGCGTTGGCCCGATCACCGACGGGATCGCCGACGAAGCCGAAGCGCGGCTGATGCGCTTTGAGTTCGAACACTGGCTAGAGCAGCACTACCGCAAGCGCGACGACAAAGGCTGTGACATCGGCCCGTTCACCGCCGCTGAAATTGGCCGCTCCATGCATCGCGGCACGCCAGCCGATCAGATCCTGCTCGACATGATGCGCGAGATCCATCGCTATTTCGAGTTTCCCAAGG
>JANNSA010000136.1:0-2531 GCA_031402115.1 Hyphomicrobiaceae bacterium
GTGAGCACGCGCTGCACCACCTGCAGCACCGGCGTGACCAGTTCGGGCTGCGTGGCCGGCAGCAAGCGCAGCGCGATCGGAAGCGGCAAGGCCCACTGCCGCACCGCTACGTGCGGGATGATGTGATCGACCAGGTGCGCAGCGGTCTGCGACATGCGCCGCGCAGCGCATTTCGGGCAGAACCCGCGGCTTGCAGCTGAAGGCCAGCAGCTTGTCGTGTCCGCACTCGCCGCAGCGCAGCCTCAGGAAACCGTGCGCCAGGATGCCGCACTTGAGGAAGGCGTCGAACTCGCCCTTGGTGAACCGGGGCAGCTCGGGACCGATGCTAGCTTTGGTGTGGACGATGAAGCTGGCCGCGTGCGGCTGCACCAGACGGTACAGCATGGTCTGCTGCGGGCGGTGGCGCTCGTAGTGGACCGGGGCGCCGTCCGGCGCCTTCTGGGCTGCCGGCCGATGGCTTGCACGCGGGGGTCCCGAGGTGGTGAGCTCGGACGGTCTCAAGCCGCGCACGCCGTCGCAAGCGCCCTGTCGGGCGTCCACGTGCGGGTGCCTGCTCGCTGGTGCATACCTTCGCGTGGCTACCTCCTTGTCGCCGACGGCGCGATCATGGCCAGCTGAATTGCCAGGAAGCTGCCCGCCGCGAGCGACAACTGATGGCCGAGAGTTCCAGTTCGCGAGCGCGCCAGGGAGCTGCCTTCCTGGCGACGCGCGCGACGAACACAGTCCGTGACCTGGCCGGCTTCGATCAGATCTCGGTCTGTTCAGAGATCTCCAGAGCGTCGTCTACCTCGATGCCGAGATAGCGCACGGTGGACTCCAGCTTAGAGTGGCCAAGCAGCAACTGCAGGGCGCGCAGGTTCTTCGTACGCCGGTAGATCAGCGTCGCCTTGGTTCGTCGCATCGAGTGCGTACCGTAGTCGGCCGGATCGAGCCCAAGTTCCTCGACCCAGCCTTCAAGAATCCGCGCGTACTGCCGCGTACCCAGATGCGGTGAGTCGTGTATGCGGCTCGGGAACAGAAAGTCATCAGACTTCAGCCCCGCGAGCTTGATCCACTTCTGCACTGCCTCACGCGTCGCCTGCGTGATCTCGAACTGGACCGGCCGCTGGGTCTTGTGCTGCATGACGACGGCCCGAGAAGCCAGCTGGTCGCCGTGGCAGACGTCCCGGACCTTGAGGGCAACGAGGTCGCATCCGCGAAGCTTGCTGTCGATTCCCAGGTTGAACAGCGCGAGCTCGCGCACCCGATTCTCCATCTGAGAGCCAGGGCTCGGAGTCGCAGGTGGCGGTGCAGCGGCTGCCGCAATCCTGGGCTGCGGCTGACCGCACAGACCACGAGATCGCGGTACTCGAGCAGTTGTACTCGCTGGTGCTCCGACAAGAGCCGCAGGCCCGCTATTGCCTGGGCAGTGGCAGCTGGCCGTGCAATGCAGCGCGAGACGGCGCGTCGCATGCCCGGGTGCTGCAGGCACTGGCCGACCTGTGCGAACAGGCGGTCGTTCGCGCCCCTGCCGCTGTTCCGTGGCGGGTGGTCGAGATGCACGGAGCCCAGACTCGATCCTGGGATGCAGACGTGGTCAGTGTTCGCGCCACGAGCCCGCAGGGGCCGCTGGAGGACATTGCCATCTACTTCAACCGGCCGCCGCATTCAATCTGCGCCGCGCGCACGCGAGCCGACGGCGTGGCGACCTGTCGGCTGGAGGACCAGCATGGCGACGGACACCAGCACGACCACGCGACGGCGGTGGTAGCGACCTTCCCCGGCGAGCTGAGGCCGGATCGCGTGCTTCTGCCGACCACCTACGTCCTGCCGATCAACACTGGCCTCCTGTCGCCCGCCTTCGCCCGGCCGCTCCCCTATCCGCCCGGCAAGCCATGACCCACAGCACGGCCGCTGTCGACGGGCGGGGCAAGGGGCCCGCGACGCTTGCGGCCGGGATGCTCCTTGTGTTGCTCGGGGGCTTCGCCTATCTGGTGCTGAGACAGGCGCCGGAGGCCGAGCCGCCACCACGTGGCACGGTGCCCATCATCGTGAGTTCACCGGCCGCGAGCGCTTTGATCGCGGCGCCGACGCCGGTGCCGGCCGCAGAAGCACCCAAGGCGCCTCCGGTGGCTGCTGCCATCCAGCCGAAGGACCGCGCGCCCTCTCGGCCCGCCGACATGCCGTATCGGTTCGTTGGCAAGTCGGCATCAGGCGCCGAGACCTCGATCATGCTGTTTGGCCGGGGGCGCGTCGTGACCCTGCACGGTCCAGGACCTCTCGACGACGAGTACGTGGTCGACAGCGTGTTCGACGAATACCTCGTCCTCCGCCACGTTCCGACCGGTGTCGGAAAATTTCTCGCGTTCGCGCAGCGGCAGCAAGTGGTTGAGCCACCAAGAGACCCAGAGGACTCGCCGCGCGACTAGAAGCAAGCTGCTCGACGGCCCAGGCTGGGCGACGCACCAAATAGAAGGTCCGGCCCATCTTCGAAACGACGCTGGACACACGTCTTCTGAATCAATCACTTGCGTGCGCCGTCCGGGCGTAGT
>JANNSA010000137.1:0-3297 GCA_031402115.1 Hyphomicrobiaceae bacterium
CCGAATCCCACTCGACCGTGCCGTTGCGGTTCCAGATCGTGAAGCCGCGCGAGCCGGAGCGCAGATCACCCTCGTTGGCGGTGACGAAACGCTCGGCATCCAGCCACTTCACTGCATCGGGTTCGCGCACGACATTCTCCAAGCGCTGGACCGGCCGGATGATGCCGTCGCGCGTGGCATCGACCTTGTCGAGTGTCACGCTGCCGGCAGAGTAATGCGCGACGACACGGCCCGAGGCGAGATCGATGATGACGATGTGGTTGTTCTCCTGCATCGTGACGACTGCCTGGTTGGCAGCGTTGATGTCGATGAACTCAGGCTCGGGGTCGTCGGCCATGAAACCCGCGATCCCGGTGAGATCAACCCGGCGCATGCCGGCGCAGTCCACGCCAGCCTCGCTGGGTGTCAGGATTGCCACGAAACCGCCCGGAAGCTGTGGCATGCGTCCGCCGTCGAGGCGCTCGTCGCGCTCGTTCTCTATCGCCACGGCCAGGAAGCGACCATCGGGTGAGATCGCGATCGAGTCGGGCTGACCGCCCAGGGCACAACGCATGAGCTCGCGCCGCGTGGCGAGGTCGACCACCGCGAGGTAACCGGAAGGCTCGCGCTTGGTGGCTGAGGTGTCGGAGACCACATAAACGCGCGGCCCGCGCGCCGTCACCGAGGTCAGCTCGCCCGCCAGCGGCAGGAAACCCGCGGGCTGGGGATGTGCGGCATCGGTGATATTCACGAAGCCGAGCCCGTTCTGCTCGCCGTCGACATAGACCAGCAGATTGCCGTCGTTGGCGGCGGTCACGATCTCGGCGATCGAGCGTTTGCCCCGGTCGCGGTCGGCGGGCAGCATGCGGACAGCCTCGATGGTGGCAATGCGCTCGAAAAAGTTGGGTGCTTGCGCGCGTGCGAAGCCGCAAACGCCAGCCATCCAGAGGGCCGATAAGGCAAAGATGCGGATCATGCAAGTCCAGTGGGGCAAACCAAAGGCGAGACTATCGTCAGGAACGATGACAAATGGATGACAGTTCGGACAACTGGCTGGGTTGCGCTGTTGTACCAGTGTGGCAGTACCGCTTCGGCAACCCTGTTTGATATGTTCGACAGCAGCGCTGCGTCGTGATGGCTCGGCCCCAGTCACCATCAAGAGAAGGCGGCACCTGGCCCTGTGTGCCAATGTGCGCTCGCGCGATGCGCGGCCAACCCGCTACCTCAAGCCGCAGGTCGGCGTCTGAGCGGTGGCATCCGAGCCCCTGGGCGATGATGCCAAGGCCTGGTCGCCGATTTCGCCGCAGCAGATGATCCACCTGCCGATGTCGAGAAAACCGCGCCTGATCGAGATGCCCGCGGTGCAGACCATGGTGTCCAGACCACCCAGGGCGGCAACCGAGCGCTGGAACGCGGCATCCACGTCCGCCGGCTGTGCCACATCAACGCAGACGACATCAGACAGGGCGGGCAACTCGGCCTGGATGGGAGCGGTGTTTGCCGGGTGTTAGCTGTCCATCCAATCGATAAAGAAGGGCACGAGGGCGCCGAAGTCGTGCTGGTGAATTCAAAAACAGGTCCAGCCAAGCCAGCTGCCATCGGGAAGAGTGCGCCCGCCGGTCACCAGCTCGCTGCCCGCAAGGCGCGCCGCCACCACTTTCCGGCGCAATGCCGAAAGTTCCACACCGCCGATAACGACAGCAACCGGTTCGCTGTTCCTTCGCCGGGATGAACCCCGCCATAGATCGATGGCTGATCCATTCGTTGCGCGAAGTAACGATCACCTGCTGCCAGGTCGTCGCAATACCAGATCAGATGGTCAATGCGCATGGTCGAGCTACCGGATGCAACTCAAGGCGGGCCCATGCAACCAATGGCGCCAGGGCGATGCCGGTCAGCCTGGTGCGGGGTCATCCGGGAACTGGCCGCGCTACGCGATTCAGGCGACCCGGCGCCGGCGCACCAGCAACAGCATCACAATACCACCGGCCATCAAGGCCCAGGCATGGGGCTCCGGGATCGGCGAAACAGCGCCCGGCGGCTCGATCATGCCGGCACCGAACTCAGGCACGGTGACACCTTGCGCCTGTGAAACACTGCTGTAGCTGGATCTTCCGGTCATGGTGTCGTAGCTGAACACGCTGGCGCCACCGCGGCGTCCATCGGCGCCAATCTGCCAGATCGTCTGGTCATAGGAGCCGAAGTTGAGCGATTCGCTGACCTGCGGCAGATCACCACCACTGGATATCGACAGCCCGCTGATGAACACGTCCTTCAACTTCAGTTGCATCGTCGTCACAGCGCCGCTGGCGGTGCTCTCGACCAGCTCCAGCCGTGCTTCGTCGATCATGGTTCGACTCGTCAGTGTGCCCAGCATGCCGATCACCGAGCAAGGTACGCCGTGACCTTGCCTTTTCGGGGCCGCTGTTGCGCTAAACACCCGTGCGATCCTTGCAACGATTTCGATTGCCTTGTGTAAGGTCGCCGCGTGCCTGCCGACACATCAGTTGCCAGACCATAGTGGTGCTGGCGGTTGCGCCTCACCAAGCGCAGTTTTCACCAACCGATACAGGAGTTGCCTTCATGCGTTCACTCATTCTTGCGCGCCGTTGCGCCGCCGTCGCCGCGATGGCTTTGCTTCCATTGACCGCCGCCCTGGCTGTCGACGAACACTTCGTCTCCAACGGTGCCGCCATCGGTGGCCTGGACACGGTGGCGTACCACACGATGGGCAAGCCGACAGCAGGCTCTTCGCAGTTCACCGCCGAATACCAGGGCGCGACCTGGCACTTTGCGTCTGCGGGCAACCGTGATCTTTTTGTCGCCAGTCCGGCAAAATACGCGCCGGCCTATGGTGGCTGGTGTGCGGCTGGTGCCAGCAAGGGAAAGAAGGTTGCCACCAAGCCGGAGTTCTGGGCCGTGGTGGATGGTCAGCTGTACCTGAACAGTTCTGAAGCCGCCCACAAGTCGCTGTTTCTGGGCGACACACCAGCGACGATTCGCAAAGGCGAGTCGAACTGGAAGACGATTTTTGCGACCCGTGCCGACAAGCTGTAATCCAGGCCGACCGCGTCTTGGTGGCGCGCGCGCCAGACTGAGCGACTTTTTTTGGCTCGCTGGTCAAGTCGTTGCCCGCTCTTGTGCTCAACACAGGGCGGCAAGGCTCTTCGCGCGGCGCCCCAGCAGGCGTCGGCTTTGGTGATGAAGTCGTCGGGATCGGTACGCCAGTAGTCGCGGGCGTAGTCGTTGACGAAGATGAACAGGCGCACGCCCCGGATCTGGTAGGTCAGGGCGTCGCCACCCGCGCGGATCGCATAG
>JANNSA010000138.1:0-1688 GCA_031402115.1 Hyphomicrobiaceae bacterium
CCTTGGCTTTGCGCGATCGTGCATCTCCGGCGGCTGCGGTGCGACCGTCTTCTTCTTGAAGGCGCAGAGATCGCGAACGCGACAAGTCGGGCAATCCGGATTGCGCGCCTTGCAGGTGTAACGGCCATGCAAGATCAGCCAATGATGGGCGTGAAGCCCAAAACGCGCAGGGATAACCCGAATCAGATCGTCTTCGACCGCCAACGGCGTTTTGCCAGCCGACAGCCCAACGCGATTGGAGACGCGAAACACATGCGTGTCGACCGCCATCGTTGAATGGCCAAAAGCCATGTTCATAACGACGTTGGCCGTCTTGCGGCCTACACCGGGCAAGGCTTCCAAGGCGTCGCGATCTTCTGGCACCTCGGCCCCATGGCGCTCAATGAGGCGCTGCGATAGCAAAATCACATTCTTGGCCTTGTTGCGGAACAAGCCAATTGTCTTAACATAATCGCGCACCCGATCTTCGCCCAGTGCCAGCATCTTGGCTGGCGTATCAGCCACCTTGAACAAAGCGCGCGTTGCCTTGTTGACACCTGCGTCGGTCGCCTGCGCTGACAGAACAACGGCGACTAAAAGCGTATAGGCGTTGGAGTGTTCCAGTTCGCCCTTGGGTTCGGGCTGTTGTGCAGCAAACCGGCGGAAGATCTCTTCGACGCCTTGTGGCGTAACTTTAACTCGTCTGCCCGGTGATTTTGCTTTCCGGCCAGCTGACGTGCGCTTAGTCTTCGCCGCATCAATCATGGGTCGTTAGTCCAGCGTTCTTGGGAGCGAGCGGAAACGAAGCTGAGGCGGCAGTACAAAAAGGCATTGAGACAGACTTGAGGGTTAGGTCCCTCATCATAGACCAAACGACAGGATGCGTATGACCCCTTCGACAGACAATGACGGATCGGCTCAGGCTGCACCAGAGCCCAGTTCTACGCTAAACGGCAATGGCCGCCAAAGTGCGGGCGCATTCCGCGCGGTTTTGCATGCGCACCGGTCTTTGAGCCAGAACGGCTTTCTCATTTTGATGCTGTTTGTCGGCGGCGTCAGCTTCGTTACCGGCGTTGCATTTTGGCTGATGGGCGCGTGGCCGGTGTTTGGATTTTTCGGGCTCGATGTCCTTGCGATCTACTTCGCATTCAAGATCAACTATCGCGACGGTTTAGCGCACGAAGTCGTCGAACTCACGCCTGACGTCCTGAAGCTTACGCGCGTCGCGCCGACCGGGCGGCGGCAAAGTTTCGATTTTAATCCATATTGGGTGCGCGTGCATTTGGCGGAATGGCCTGACGGACGCACGAACCTAAGCCTCGCCCTGCACGGGCGCGATTTTGAGTTCGGCCATGTGCTTAATCATGACGAGCGCCGGGAATTTGCCAAAGTATTGGAGCGGGCTCTGTATGCGGCACGCAGTGGCATGGGCGTCGCCCAGCCGGCGACGGCAGACACAGCGTAAAACTGCATAAAGAAGAAAGTCACGGTCACGATGCCTGGACACTCCTTCGACTTTTCAATCCTCGATGAGCGCGGCACCGCCACGCAATCGTTTGAGGCTGGTGAAAAAGTCTTCCTGCAGGACGACGCTGCGGCCTGCCTCTACATCGTGCGCACTGGCAAGATCCAGATCGTAACCTACGGCACTGTGCTGGAAAACGTCGGCCCCGGCGGGGTATTCGGCGAAATGTCGATGATCGACGGCG
>JANNSA010000139.1:0-3829 GCA_031402115.1 Hyphomicrobiaceae bacterium
TTTGTGATCGACGGCGTGACCATTGAAGTGTCGGGATATTATCGCGCCGCCATTGCCGGAACCAATATCAACCCGCCGGAGCCGTCCGAGTTTGAAATTACCGGAATATGGATTGGCAACCAAGAAGTAGGCGCTCTACTCGCAAACTGGTGCGTCACACTGTACGATCATCTAACCGCCCTGGCGCTGGAGGAAAACGAGCCATGAACCCACGCAATCAACCGTTCGGCCTGACCCATCAGGATTCCTACATCGCAGAGAACACGACGGCGCGCAAGCCGCGCATCCTCCTGGCCGTGTTCCTCGGCGTATGGATTTCTGCGGTTGGCGTTGGCGTTTTGCGCTACGTCGTTGTGGAGCCCATCAAGGCAATGCCCACCGCCACTGCCGACATAGAAGCCGCCTATCAGCGCGGCCTAAAGGCTGGTTTGGAACGCCCGCGCACCTACAACCCGATCAGCTGGCAATGCAAATGAAGAACCGAGTACCGCGCGCCAGCGGCCTATCGGTCGTTGGCAACCTTCTGATCGTCCTGATTGGGCTGGCCATCGGCATCGGTGGGCCGGCGATCTTTCTATACTTTTGGAGCGGGCAGTAACGGCGCACGCCGCAGATCGCCCAGGCCGGCAGTAATCGCGTGCTTCAAGGTGGCGAGCGGATCTCCTCCGGCGCTGCGCAGCCGCTCCAGTTGCCTCACCTGGCCCTGTAGCGCCCGCAGGTTGTTCGACTCCTTGATCTGCTTCCTGAGAGCGCACCAGGCCAGCCACGGCTCGCGTGGAACCCACGGCGGCAGCGGGAACGTCGCCGGGTCAACGTCAGCAAGGATCACCGACACCTTTTTCGGTGCGCCCCTCTTGCCGGTGCTGCTCGCCGCCTTGCGCTTGGCCGCAATCTCACTGCCGGTCTGAATAGCCGCCTTGCGCATGTCGAAGCGCGCGCGGTACACGTTGCGCCTGGCAATCATCGCCTCGATGTCAGAGCTACGGAAGCGGCGGGCAGCGTCCAGCTTGAATTTCTTGTGCAGCACCACGTCGCAGGTTGACCGCTCCTCGGCGTTGGTCGCGCGCGCGATCACGTAAATCTGCTCGCGCTCGATGGGCAGCTCCGCATAGTCGTAGAGGTAATTGGCCAGCAGACGGTAGGCGCCGTACTCGCCCTGCTTCAGATCGGCGGTGCGCGCATCGAGCTGGCGCCACCACTCGGATGTCGGGTTAGGCTGATTGGCCATTTAACAATTCCTGTCCGGTTAATAAGTTGAGATTTCGACGGCATCTGAGTAATCGTTGGTGGGTGCGGTTCTCGGAGTGAGTGCGCAAATGAGACGGCAGAATGGGCGTCTGGGCGCGACCCCTATTTCACGTTAGCGGGCTTGTGGTGGTGGCTGCCCTGGGGCTGGTTAGTCGGAAATCGCATAGTCAATGTTCTCGTGTTATCTCAGTCGGTCATGCGCACGTAAGCTGTTCACCGTTCAACTATTCGGAGTTCCAGGGCGCTCGCTAGAGAATCCCCATCCCTTCCATTTAGCAATTGGTTGCCGAGATTCACCCGACGTTAGCTACGATGTCGCGCAACACCTACCGTTTAAGGCACGGAGCAAGCCTTTCCCCCAAACGCAGCAGCCACCACCACAAGCCCGCTAATCACGATTACGCAGCCTTCGCCGTGTAATCACCCATCGAATCGTCATGCACGTCAATCTCGCACGTCCAATTCGCTTGCTGAATCGCGGCATCAACAAGCCGCAGTTGTCGTGCGTGCCAGTCGTATTCCTGCGTAACCTGCGAGGCCGTCAACTTCGGCACCTGTGCGATCACATCGTCAATGCCATCTGCCACTTGCTGCCGGCGAGCCTTGACTTCAAACAGGTCTTTGTCCTTGATGATCTTCAAGACATCAACCTTGCCTTGCAGTTCTTTGCGGCGCAAAAGCGCTTCCGCCAATTTCACTTTCATCATCGTTCTCCTAATCGGAATATTGCGGGCCTGTCAGGGCGACCCGCTAACCCTACGCTCCACGCGACCGCCTTCGGCGCCGCGTGAGCTACACGTTCGGCGTCATCCTTCGAGCGCTGTCTGCGTCAGTCCACCAGCCGCAGCATAAACACCATTCTGCGGCTCGTTGTCGGCTTGATCAAGCAGTTGCTCTCGGTGAAGCCATGCATGCGCCAGTTGGTGGGCCTCATGCACAGTCAATGGCGGGTGCTCGCCTCTCTCGCAATGCGAAATCATTTGGTCAGCAAACGCTTTGGTAATCTGTCCCATGGTCATTCCTTTAAGTTTGTGGCGGCATCGCGGGTTGCCGCCGAACCCTACATTCAGCCGGACGCTGACGCGCCGGTTAATTTCACGTTCGGCTTCATTCGTCCGCCAGCAACCGCGCGCGGATAGTCGAGAGCGCTTCGACAGACAGCGCCACGCCGTCACGAAACACCGTGCGCAGCTCGCCGGCCCGCTCTTGCGCCTCGGTCTGCTGATCGTGAAGCACAAAGCCACTGGCTGCGCGCTCAACGCGCAACAGGCCCTTTGCTGAGCGCTTCGCGCCGCTGTCGGTCACCGGGTCTTTGAACAGCTCGCGTGCTTCGCCGTTGACCGCGCCCCAGGTCGATTTGTAGGCGTGGCCCAGCGTATCGCGCGTGACGTGCTGGTAGGTGAAAGAGCCGATGCCGAACACCACATTGCCACTGGCGAAGCCTTGCGCCTCCAGTCCGTGCAGGATGCGACTCGCTCGATCCAGCGTGATCGAATCGCCGTAGATCAGGCCGACCCGCGGGTTCAGCATGCGGTGGCCTGTGGCCGTCGTCGTACCGCCAAACACATCCCACAGGCAACCGATGGCTCCCAGCCTGGCCGGCGAGCCTTCGGGCGCGTCTGGGTCGCCGCAGATGATCTTCACCGGGTCGCCGCTGTCCGGCCGAAACACCACCTTGGCAAGCCCGAGAGCGTCGGGCTGCCGCGCTTCGATGATCGCCTTGAGCGCGGCTGCGTAGACCGTCAGCACCTTCCAGAAGTCCCAAGTGTCAGACACGATGCTCACCACGCCAGATGGGTAAAGGTCTTGCACCAAGCGCCGGAATGTTTCGATCTCATCTTCGGCGCCACCCATGCACATGACGCTGTGCTCTGTGGCGGGCACCGAACCGCCGACGAACTCGTCGTGGGCACCGTAGTAGTCTTCAAGGTAGTCGATGGCGCCGATGCTGTCGGTGCCGGTGAATGACAGCAGATGCCCGGCGCTGGATTTCACCGCATCGTGCAAACCCGACATGCCACGCATACTGAAGTCGTGGCCTTGCCACTGCACGAATTCGGCCGGTGCGCCCGTGCGCTTCGCGTAGTCATCCAGCAGGCGCCGGTACTCGTAGGCGATGGTGGCTGTCGTGATGGACTTCCAGCACTCGGCCGAGAGCATCGTTTCCACGTAGTTCGTGAGCCAATAGAAGCGCGGATCGGTGTTGATGACCGTGAACACCGGAACTCGGATGTTCACGCGACTGCCTTCTGGCAGGGCCTTGATGTGCAGCGGCAGAAAGCCCAGGTCGTGCAGCGCTTCGATGTGGTCAGTAGCCACCGCGCCTGGCCCGAGCGAACCATCCATGCGGCGCTTGAACTTGGCTACAACCTCGTCCTTTGGCCGACGGAAGAACTCGTCATTCCACAGGTCGATCAGCAGCCACTGCACTACGCCCTGCAGTCCGAAAAAGACGGCCTTGTGGTCGAAGTCCGGCAGCAGGTTCGCCAGTTTGTCGCTGCGCGGCGTGAAGTTGGAGTAGACATACTCCGTGCCGGCCGGGTACATGCGAAGGTGCCCGGTTTTGCGCCGAGGACCGGCG
>JANNSA010000140.1:0-4883 GCA_031402115.1 Hyphomicrobiaceae bacterium
ACGTGTCGAGGCGGTGCGGCTTCAGCTCCGCCCGTTTCCAGATGCGGCCGATGGTGGATGGGCTCAATCCCGTCGCCTGCGCCATCAGCGCCCGGCTCCAATGGGTCGCGTTTTCGGGCGTTTCGGTGGTGGTTTTTGTGAGGACTTTCAGTTCCTTTTCGAGGGGTACCGGCGGAATCCGCGAGGGTCTGGTCTTGTCGCGCAGCAGCCCGTCGATGCCCTCATCAAGGTACCGCAGCTGCCAGCGCCACACCGTCGGCTTGGACCCACCCGCCCGCCGAATGATCGCGTTGGTGCCGCACCGATCCGCCGTGGCGAGCACAATTTTCGCCCGCATTTGCACCTTGGCGGTCGCATTCCGATCCGCCAGGATCGCTTGGAGCCGCACTCGCCGCGTGCGGCTCAGATAGAGACAGATGTCATTGCGCTGCATTTCCCGATACTGACTGATTCGCGGCGAAATGGGAATCTTCTGTCAGGCGGGGAACACAAGGGACAGTGCTGGGGATAAGGGTCGGATTAGTCAGAATAATTCAACAAAATCAATGCGCAATGGCGGAGACGGAGGGATTCGAACCCTCGATACACCTTTAAGGGCGTATAACGGTTTAGCAAACCGCCGCCTTCAGCCTCTCGGCCACGTCTCCGTCGCTAGTACCACCATGGCGGACTAGGTGAGGGCGGGTCTTAGCACCTGACCGGCGAATTGCAAGGGGCTTGCCCGACCACGAACTCGTCCGGCTGCCGCAGGGCCGCAAGCCTGCACTTCAGCGTGCAACCATCGGTTCCGATGCGGTCGACCACGACTCCGCAGCCGGTTCAGGGGGAATGAACTATCGTACACCGCTCGCGGTTCGGCGGTTGGTGCTCAATAGTGTGGGTTCGCGCTACACACATCGCCCTGTCAGGCTAAGTGAGGCACTTCTGTGCTTAATTGCCCGCAGTGAAGGCCTTGGTGTAGAAATTCATTCCAACAAGCTGTATCTCTGCTGGGCCAAGTACAAGCAGCAGGGAACAGTCATGGGCGTGATCCATGTCACGGATGGAATGGGCGCGCGGCACACGCTGGAGGCGGTGGAGGGCTGGCGCGTGATGCAAATCCTGCGCGAGCATGGCATGCCGGTGGCAGGGCTTTGCGGCGGCGCCTGCGCCTGCGCTACGTGCCATGTTGAGGTTGACGCTGAATGGTCATCGCGGCTTTACGCTCCGCGTGCCGATGAGGAAGACATGCTCGACACCGTGCCCAATGCCGGGCCGTTGTCGCGGCTGTCCTGCCAATTGATTTACGGACCCGAGCTCGACGGGCTCGAACTCGTGCTGACCGACGGAGCCGGCATATGAGATATTTTCCGGTCTTCATGGACATGCAAGGCGCCGATGTTCTGGTCGCTGGCGGCGGCGAGCAGGCGGCGCAAAAAGTGCGGCTGATCGCCCGGACGCCGGCGCGTATTACCCTGATCGCTGAAGGCTTTGCACCAGAGCTGGTGGTGCTGGCGGCGACCGGGCGCGTACAGCTCATACAGCGCGCCTTTGTGGCCGCCGATGTGACTGGCCGCACTCTGGTGTACGCGGCTTCCGAACCAGACTTGAACACGGCGGTTGCCGCCGCCGCGCGCGCCGCTGGCTTGCCCATCAACGTCGTCGACGAGCCCGAAAAGTGCAGCTTTCTGACGCCAGCCATTGTTGATCGCGACCCCGTGACCATCGCCATTGGCACAGAGGGCTCCGCCCCCGTCATTGGCCGCGAGATCAAGGCGCGATTGGAGGCCTGGCTGCCGGCACGATTTGGCGCGGTTGCCGCCGCTGCCTCGGCCCTGCGCGATCGCGTCGGCACTGAGATTGGCACACAGCGTGACCGGCGGCGCTTTTGGGAGCGGCTCTTGGTTGGACCATTTCGTCAGGCGGTACTCGAGGGCGATGCGGCGGCCGCCAATAGTGCTGTCGCGGCCGAAATCGCTATCGCCAACGGTGATGCCACCCGGCTTGGCCGCATCGTGCTGATCGGCTGCGGCCCCGGTGACGCTGATCTGCTGACCCTGAAGGCGCAGCAACGGTTGCAGGAGGCCGACGTGCTGGTGATTGACCGCCTCGTTGATCCGAGTGTGCTTGATTATGCCCGCCGCGATGCCCGCCGTATCGATGTCGGCAAGACCCCGGGTGGCCTATCGGCTGGCCAGGACGAGATCAATGCCATCATGGTGCGTGAGGCCCTAGCCGGCAATATGGTGGCGCGCCTGAAGGGCGGCGACCCGATGATCTTTGGCCGCGCCACCGAGGAAATGGTTGCAGCGCAAGCTGCCGGCATTGACGTGGAAGTGGTGCCTGGCATCACGGCGGCGCACGCCTGCGCTGCGCGTATTGGGCTGCCAGTAACCGTGCGCGGCCAGATCCGGCAGTTCAGTGTGCTGACTGGCGCCACCCACGACGGCGAACTCGACCTCGACTGGCGGGCGTTGGCCAATGAGCAGCACGCCTTTGCCGTGTACATGGGCATCGGCAGCGCACCGACCCTGCGCAAGCGGCTGCTGGCTGCTGGCACGCGCCCGGAACGGCCGGTAGTCATTGTTGAGAATGGCACATTGCCAACCGAGAAAGCAGTGGCGACGCGGCTGTTGGATCTTGACGCGGCGATCACCGCGCATGGCCTGAAAGGGCCCGCAATCATCTTCGTCGGCCTCGATTGGGAGACCGACGGATTGACACGGCCCGCAAGCATTGCCAGTTTCCGCGCCGAGCGGCCCGCTGAAGAAGTCCGCTGGACAGCATCGGCGATTGCGCAAGCCACACATTGGGTGATGGGCTAAGCGCCCGTCCCACAGAACGACGGCGAGAGGGATCATGGTGGCAGAGAAGATCATCCGGCAGGTGCTGACGGCCAACCGCCTGCGCGACGGACTGGTGGTGTTCCTGAGTGAGTATGGCACCTGGTCGCCGTGGTTGCACGACGCGCAGGTCGCCCGCTCCAAAGACGAGGCGAGTAAACTGGACGCGCGCGGCGGCCAGGACATGAAAATCAACCTAGTGGTCGGTGCCTACCTGATCGATGTGCTTGAAGTCGACGGCAGCCTCAAGGCCGCACACATCCGTGAGCATTTGCGCACGCTGGGGCCAAGCGTCCGGCTCGATCTTGGCAAGCAGGCCGAAGCGGCGGACGCCCAGGCGCAAGCCGGCGGGATATGATGAGCGGGTGCCCAGTACGCCGCCGACTTGATGGCGGCCGAGAGCTGGTGTTTCTGGTGGGATTTATCAGATCGCTTTCCGATACCGGTCGGCTGATTAACCGGTGCCGACCATTGCAATCAGGAGCCGCTCGTCATGTACCGCTACGATGAATTCGACGCGACGTTCGTGCGGGAGCGTACCGAGCAGTTCCGCGATCAGGTCAAACGGCGGGTCGCGGGCGAGCTGACCGAAGACGAGTTCCGGCCCTTGCGCCTGATGAACGGCCTGTATCTGCAATTGCACGCCTACATGCTGCGCGTCGCCATCCCGTACGGCACGCTGTCGTCGCAGCAGATGCGGCAGCTGGCGATGATCGCCGACAAGTACGATAAGGGCTACGGCCACTTCACGACGCGCCAGAACATTCAATACAACTGGCCTAGACTCGATGAAGTCGGCGACATCCTCGCGGACTTGGCGGCCGTCGAGATGCATGCGATCCAGACCAGCGGCAACTGCATCCGCAATGTTACGGCCGATCCGTGGGCGGGTGTCGCTGCTGACGAAGTGGAGGACCCTCGCCCAACCGGCGAGCTGTTGCGGCAATGGTCAAGCTTACATCCGGAATTCAGCTTCCTGCCGCGCAAGTTCAAGATTGCCATCACCGGCGCCGAGCAGGATCGCGCGGCCGTCGACTTCCACGATATCGGCATCCGCATCAAGAAGAATGCATCTGGCGAGATTGGCTATCAGGTGTTGGTTGGCGGCGGAATGGGTCGCACGCCGATGCTCGCCAAGGTCTGCCGCGACTGGCTGCCGAGGCGCGAATTGCTGACCTATCTGGAAGCCATTATGCGCGTCTACAACCTGCATGGCCGACGCGACAACAAGTATAAGGCGCGCATCAAGATTCTGGTCCACGAACTCGGCATCGAGAAGTTCGCCAAGGAAGTCGAGGAAGAATGGCTGCAGATGCGCGACAGCGCATTGGCGATCGACGATGCCGTGATCGAGGACATCCGTTCGCGCTTCAGCTATCCGGCTTACGAAAGCCTGCCGCACATGCCGGACGAATTGAAGAAGGCGGCGCATGACCCGCATTTCGAGGCATGGCGCAAGAACGCGACCTTCCCGCACAAGGTGCCGGGCTACGCCATCGCCGTGCTGTCGCTGAAGCCGGTGGGCGGTCCGCCCGGCGACGCCACCGCCGACCAGATGGATGCCATCGCCGATCTCGCCGATAAATATTCCTTCGGTGAAATTCGCGTCGGCCACGAGCAGAACCTCGCGCTGCCCCATGTCGCCAGGCGCGACCTGCCGGCGCTGTGGAAGGCGCTCGACAAGATCGGCGTCGCGACGCCGAACGTCAATCTGGTCACCGACATCATCGCCTGTCCGGGGCTGGATTATTGTTCGCTCGCCAACGCCCGCTCGATTCCGATCGCGCAGGAATTGACCCAGCGCTTTGCCAATCACGACACCGCCAATCTGATCGGGCGGCTGCACATCAATATTTCCGGCTGCATCAATGCCTGCGGCCATCATCACGTCGGCCACATCGGCATTCTCGGCGTCGAGAAGAACGGCGAGGAGTTCTACCAGATCACGATCGGCGGCCGCGCCGACGAGAAGGCCGAAGTCGGAACGCTGATCGGGCCCGCGGTGCCCTATGGCGATGTCGCCGATGTGATCGAGGATATCGTCGAGGCCTATCTTGCGCT
>JANNSA010000141.1:0-2915 GCA_031402115.1 Hyphomicrobiaceae bacterium
CTACGCCGGTCTCGCCTTCGTGCGGTTGCGGAACGAGCAGCGCGCGTTCCTGGCCAGCCGCGATGCCTGTGCGACCAGCACCTGGTGCATCCACAGCAACTACCGGGCCCGCATCCGCCAGCTCGGCCGCAAGACGAACGAGGTGCTGACGGCGAAAGGCTGACGCGAACCGATGCAATGTCCGACGACTTGGTCTGCGCGGGACACGAGCTGCCGCGCGGACCCCGCGACCCTCGCCCACGCTTTTGCCTTCCCCTTCCCATCCCCCGGGGACGTGTGGCGAGGCGGCGCCCGCCGGCACCTCGGACGGCCGGCGGGCGCTCGGACACGGGACAGGGCTGCGGCGCGCCAGGCCCGCGCGTCCGGCGCCACCACCCGCGGCTCCACGCCCACGTCCGCTGACCCTGCAGTCGCGACCACATCGCTGGAGTGAGGGCTCTCTATGCTCTACGGTCGGAATGGGCCAATAGCGGTCACAAGCAAACCCGCAGTCCCTGTCGCCCCTCCTTCGTATTCGTGGTAGTCTACGATGGCATGCAGGCAAGACGGAGGCGATGTTGCGATATCACCATTTGTATGCCGACGATTCGGGCGAGAGTCATTGGAGAGATGTCGAAGTTTTTCTTGAGGAGCGCACCTTTGCCCCACCTGCGCAAGGCATTCTCGTCTCGGAGCAACTGGAGGCGAAAAGCATGATTTTTGTTAGCCTCCCTGCTGGATGGAACGAGCCTACTCATCCGACGCCGAAGCGTCAGACACTCATCTGTCTTGCCGGGGGCGTTTGCGTTACGGCCAGCGACGGAGAGGCACGGGAGATCGGTCCGGGTGACGTCTGGCTGATGGCAGATCTGAAGGGAAAGGGCCACCACACTCGTGTGACGAGCGAACGAGGTTTTGAGGCAATCATCGTTCAACATGACTGAGCCGATGTCCGTGATGGGTCAGCAAGGTCGGTCGCGCCATGATTACGTCACGCTCGAACCTCATCCCGAAGGTGCCAGTCTGCAGCGTTCTTGACAAGTCTGGCAGCAGCTCCCCCAATACCGACCGGACCGGCGCCAGTGTTGTTTCGGCGGTCAGGGCCATTTGCAGACTCATGCGCTGCAGCCCCTGTTGCGCCGCACAAGGTTGCGTCAACCCCGGACGGCGCCATCGCGACACTTGCAATCAGCCTCGATTGGGGGCTACCCGCCACGTCCGCTTAGTTTGGCTTGCGCCGTCGCCTGAGCGGGAAGTTGACGCTTGTCCTGGCTCATCCCTCGGCGCGCAACTTCCGCCATCACGCACCAACGTCAAATGCCGGATGCAGGTTTATTCAGCCGTCTGCCAAATGATTTTCACGAGTAATCCTCGCGAAACTCCATATCGTTGAGTGTCTTGCCGAATTCAGCGAGGTCGATGCGGAAATTGCCTTGAAAGAGCTTGAGCGGCAGCAATTCACCACTGGCCACTTCGACGAGCATTGTACCGTTTGTCTCGACGGCGTGGATCGTGACGCTAGCGCCGCTGGCAATCCCGGCCTGATCGCTGACCCACTCGGCGGCGGTTATCACCACACCTTTGTCGATGCGGTAAAGCCCAACGGCGTGCTCGAAAGAAAGGGCGAACAGATTGTCGGTGCCAGCGACGGGGCCACGACACTTCGCGCGATACGGCCTCAGGCGCTCGTCTGTAATCGCCTCAGGGTATCGCCTCTCACTCAAGCGCCAAAGCCAAATCGCTCCGTCGATCTCGCGGAGCAGCAATCTGTCGCCATCGAGGAAGACCGCCTGCTCGATCGCGTGGCCGGCCGGCAACGGAATTTCTTCGGCTTGCCCGGTCTCGAAATCGAGGTGCCGCAGGCTTCCGTTCAACTCGACCGACAAGAATTGACGGCCACCTAATGGCAGGAGTTGCCGCACAGCGTAGGAGCGGGCCGGCGCTTGGCCGACGCAGGTCATCGTGGCAGGATCCCAGAGTAAGAGATGGTTGTCATCGTCGAAAGCAATCAGCCACTGGTCGTCGATGCGATCAATCCGCTGGATTAGCGAACTGCCGGGCAGCGACACATCTCGTGGCGCGCCCCGGTCAACGTCCCACACCGCCAGCTTTCCTGAAGCCCATCGTATCAGCAGTCTGCCGGCATCAACGACCAGTACACTGGCAATGCTTGCACCGCCAAAATCCTTAACCCGTCCGATTTCCTGCGCGCCTGCCAAATCCCAGTAGACCATCGGGCCAACATCGCTCCACAGGAACATATGATCAGCGCCATCAGCCACGGCGCCGTCGAAGCTGGCGTGACGACGCCCGTCCTCGATGCACCACAGATTGAGTGAGTATGGCTCGTCCCCGTCGTTTAGTGACCAGCAGAGGACATACTCACCGGCGAGGAGGCGTGCCGCATCGAACCGCACCGGGCCGAGTTCCTCGCAGAAGACGGCCAACTCCTGCACAGCACCGAGATCCCAGAGCCGGATCGACTCTCTTGTCACGGCAACGAGGATCAGCCCATCGCCTAGCGGAATCACATTGCCGAAGTTGGCGTTGTCGAGACTAAGGGTTCCGAGTAGTCTGCCGTCAGTGAGATCAAATAATCGGGCCCAACCATCGCGGCTCCAAGTGGCGATGCAGCCGGCGATAACGGAGAAGGCCCCCGCCACCGGACCGGCATAGGCCTGCATGCAGAGCCGGCTGGCGCCGTTCGTCATCTGCCAAATGCGGACGTCACCGTCATCGGCCCAGCTTGCGAACTCGCCGCCTGCGATGCGAGCAACGCCGCGGATAGGACCATGGTGCCGCTTGGCACTGCGATGGCGTTGCAGACGCTCCTGCTGCCGGGTTGTCGCCATAGCGGCAATCTCCTCATCGGAGCGGCGGCTGACACGACCATCATCGCCAACGTGTTCATAGGGCCAATCCTCCTCGATGGCCTC
>JANNSA010000142.1:0-21070 GCA_031402115.1 Hyphomicrobiaceae bacterium
ACGTGTCGAGGCGGTGCGGCTTCAGCTCCGCCCGTTTCCAGATGCGGCCGATGGTGGATGGGCTCAATCCCGTCGCCTGCGCCATCAGCGCCCGGCTCCAATGGGTCGCGTTTTCGGGCGTTTCGGTGGTGGTTTTTGTGACGTAAAAGTAAGTATAAATAATCTAATTGACCCTGCATGTCGCGATTAGACAAGCATTGACATGAATATTATGCCCTGTTTGCTGATAATAATTAACGCAAGTAACACTTTGAGCGTTTTTGAATATTTTGCGTTACTTGGCGTTACTTTGGCGGCATGCGGGCGTCCATCTCCAGCGTCGGCCGGAAGCACTGGGCGAACGCTCTGGACAGACCGGTCATGTCGCTGTGGCATGAGGCTGTGGCCTCAGGGCCACACTCGACCTTGCCATCCGCCATCGCCTCACGCGGGCCTCGCGTAAACATGAAGCACCGTGGCGTGGCTTGTTTTGCAGTCCCTGGCAGGATGGCTTATCTGCCTTAGAATTAACCCGGGAGCGCGCGCATCGTGACGGACCTGCAGATCTATTTCGGCGTCATGATGGCTGGTCTGCTCAGCTTCCTCAGCCCGTGCGTGCTGCCGCTGGTGCCGCCTTATCTGACCTATCTGGGTGGCACGACGCTGGACCAGATGGCCGGTGGCGCGATGCCGCCCAAGGCTCACCGGCGGGCGGTGCTGGCGGCGCTGTTCTTCGTGCTCGGCTTCACGACGGTGTTCGTGACGCTCGGCGCCAGCGCCTCGTTTGCCGGTCAGTTCATCAATGCCTATAAGGCCGAGATGGCGATGCTCGCGGGTGCGGTTATCATGCTGTTTGGCCTGCATTTTCTTGGCATATTCAAGATCCCACTGCTGTACCGGCAGGTGCGCTACGAGACCGACCGGTCGCCGGCTACCTTCGGCGGCGCCTACATTATCGGCCTGTCATTCGCGTTCGGTTGGACGCCGTGCATCGGCCCGATACTGGCGGCGGTGCTGACGACGGCGGCGAGCGAGGCCAGCCTCGGGCGCGGCGTCAGCCTGCTGCTGGTGTATTCGCTCGGGCTCGGCATACCGTTCATGGCGGCGGCCTTTGCTATGCGGCCGTTCCTCGGTTTCATGCAGCGTTTCCGGGGTCATCTCGGTACGGTGGAAAAGGTCATGGGCGTCGCCCTGGTGATCACCGGGCTGCTGTTCCTGACGGGGTCGATCACCAATTTCGGCTTCTGGCTGCTTGAAACTTTCCCCGCGATCGCCAAGATTGAAGAGCTGTTCGTGTCTGATTCCGTGCGTGATGCCATCTTGCGCAAGGGCCCATGAGGGTCGGCAAGCGGGTCGGCAAGCGGCTCGGCATGCGGCTCGCCGTGAGGCTCACACTGACCGTGGATGGTGCCGCCGATGCCGATCCCGATCGCCTTGACCATTGCCGGTTCCGACAGCTCGGGCGGCGCCGGCATCCAGGCTGACCTGAAGACCTTCGCGGCGCTGGAGGTCTATGGCGCCTCGGTGATTACGGCGCTGACGGCGCAGAACACGCGGGGCGTACAAGGGGTGCACGTCACGCCGCCCAGCTGCATCGGCGCGCAGATCGACAGCGTGTTTACGGATATGGCGATTGGCGCGGTGAAGACCGGCATGCTCGGCGACGGCGCCACGATCGAAGCCGTGGTGGCCGGCCTGGCGCGCTATCCCCGGGTGCCGTTGGTGGTCGATCCGGTGATGGTGGCGACCAGCGGTGACCCGCTGATCATCGATTCCGCGATTGCCTTGGTGCGTACACTGCTGATCCCGCGCGCCGATCTGATCACGCCCAATCTGCACGAGGCGGCGCGGTTGCTGGGTGAACCGATGGCGCAGACGGAAGCGGAGATGGGCGGCCAAGCGGCGCGGCTGCTGTTGCTGGGTCCGGCGGCCGTGCTGATCAAAGGCGGCCATGGTACGGGCGACGAGGCCGTCGACATCTTCCATGATGGCAGCGGTGTGCATCGCCTGGCGAGCCCGCGGCTGCCGACGCGCAACACCCATGGCACCGGTTGCACGCTATCGGCAGCCATCACAGCAGGACTGGCGCAAGGGCTGTCGATGCTGGCCGCCGTTGCGCTCGGCAAGGGCTTCATCGCCGCCGCCATCGCCGCCGCCGACGCGCTGGGCGTCGGGCAGGGCGCCGGCCCCGTCAATCATGGCGCCGGTGGCCGCTGGTTCCGCGCTCAAGCGCGATGAACAGACCGTGTCGTCAATGCTACAGTCACCCACCATTCTGCGAGCATAATGAATCCAGCAAACCGTTCCAAGTTCTCCCTCACTTGGTCACACTTGGGCCTGGATATGGCCACCCGCGTTGCGTTTAATCTGACAACGATGTCAAATGGATTGCGGTCAGACCTGGGATCATATCAGGTTTGTCGCCAAGGTGCAGCGCCGGGTACGTAGATTCGACTTGTTTCCTTCGGCGACTTGGGAAAGATGGCGTTACTCGCTCCGGGGGGAGAGGCTAGGTGGATAGCAAGCCGTTCGCGGCTGCTGACCCTTAGCTACGAGGGGAAACCGGTCCGGCTTGCCCGGACCGGTTTTTTGTTGTCCGGGACATGACTTTCGTTTTGGCAGCCGCACTGCCGCAGCGGTCCTGCAACACTGAAGAAACTGAGCTTTGACGCCTGTCTCGAGTCTGTGAACTGGATCACGCAACTGGTGTTCGGTTCAAGACTGGTGGATTCAATTCATCGGCTCGGGCCCGCCGAATCTGGCCATCATGTTCGCTGACGATCAGCGCTAACTATAACCTGCGCTGTGTCGCAGGGCACTCGCTCGTGTCATAGGATTGTTTCATGAATCGGGTTCTGTTGGATTCATCAGCAGCGTGATCGGGGAGGCAGCGGGCATGACGAGTGCGGCAATCCTTGGCGCCGTGTCAGCATGGGGTGTTCCCCCCGCACTGGCGACGGCGCTCATCGCCACGTCACGGGGGGCGACCTTGTTTGGTGATGGCGATGCTGGTGCAAGTGATGGCACCCTCGTCAATGGCCGTCGCAAGCGCGTGTATCGGGCACTGTTCATTTCCGACACGCATCTTGGCACCAAGAATTGTCAGGCCGAGCTGCTGCTTGAGTTCCTCAATGAGCATGACGCCGAGACCATCTACCTGATCGGCGACATCGTCGATTTCTGGCGCATTAAGCGCGTCGCGCACTGGCCGCAAGCGCATAACGACGTGTTGCAAAAGCTGCTGCAGAAGGTACGCACGGGCACGCGCATCGTGTACCTGCCCGGCAACCATGACGAAGTACTGCGCAGCTATTGCGGCCAGCACTTCGGCGGCATCGAATTGATCGACAGCATCGTGCACGAAGCCGCTGATGGCCGGCGCGTATTGATCATTCATGGTGATCAGTTCGACGTCGTTGTCCACTATGCCAAGTGGTTGGCGATGCTTGGTGATTGGGCCTACACATCCGCGCTGTGGCTGAACACGCGCCTCAATTGGGCGCGGCGACGGGCCGGCATGCGCTACTGGTCGCTATCGGCCTTCCTGAAGCAAAAGGTCAAGCAGGCGGTCAACTACATTGGCGATTTTGAGAACGCGCTGGCCTCGGAAGCACGCAAGCAGGGTGCCGAAGCTGTGATTTGCGGCCACATCCATCACGTCGCCAAGCGCGATGTCGGCGGCATTCTGTACTTGAATACGGGTGATTGGGTCGAAAGCGGCACCGCGATCGGTGAAACAGTTGACGGCGAGTTTGAACTGATCCACTGGCTGCAGGAGAGCGAGGAGCGGCGTCAGCGCGGACGGTCGGGCGGGTTGCGCATCGCAGCCTAAACGATTGCGCGACTAGGCGCCGTGCTTCTGTCCGATATTGGCTGCGTTGGATTCAGGTGCGTATGCGAATTCTGGTGGCCACGGACGCGTGGCGTCCACAGGTCAACGGTGTTGTCCGGACCTACGAGAGACTGGCTGCGGAAGCAGGTAAGCTCGGCGCAACGCTTGATTTCTTGACGCCGGAGCCGTTTCCGACATTGCCGTTGCCGACCTATGCCGAGATCCGGCTGGCTTTGCTGACGCTGCGCGAAGTCGAGGCCAAGGTCGCTGAGTTCAGGCCGGACTACATCCACATCGCCACCGAAGGACCGATTGGCCTGGTGACGCGGTCCTGGTGTCTGCGCCAAAGCAAGCGCTTCACCACCAGCTACCACACCCGCTTTCCCGACTATCTGTCGGCACGCCTGCCTGTGCCCAAGGAGTGGGGCTATACGGTGCAAGCTTGGTTCCACAATGCCGGCGCCGGCATGATGGTGTCGACCAAGTCGTTGGCGGATGAACTCGTTGGCCGCGGCTTCCAGCGCATCATGCCGTGGACGCGCGGTGTCGATACAGACCTGTTCCACCCGCGTGCCGTCCGGCCATTCGGCGACGGACCAGTGTTCCTCTATGTCGGTCGTGTCGCCATCGAAAAGAACATCGATGATTTTCTCAAGCTCGATCTGCCAGGCCGCAAAGTTGTCGTCGGTGGCGGCCCGGAACTGGGTGTGCTGACGGCGCGCTATCCGGAAGTACTGTTCACCGGTCCACGCGGTGGCAAAGAACTGGCCGAGAGCTACGCTGGGGCTGATGTGTTCGTGTTCCCGAGCCGTACCGATACTTTCGGTATCGTGCTGCTGGAGGCGCTGGCCTCGGGGCTTCCCGTCGCCGCTTACCCGGTCACTGGCCCCCTTGACGTGGTGCAACCCGGCGTTACCGGGGTGCTGTCAGAGGACTTGCGCGAGGCCGCCTTGGCAGCGCTGACGATCGACCGGGCGGGATTGCGCGCCAGCGCCATGTCGTTTGGCTGGCAGGCTTGTGCGCACCAGTTCCTCGACAACATCGTAGTTGCCAACGGTCAAGTTGGCGGCGTCTCCTTGGCAGAGAAGGCGCCGGCCGCTTAGGTATCGGGGGGGGCGATGTGCGGCCGGCGTCTAGTGCCCAAGTCCCGGGAGAGATGACGGGGAGCACTATCGGAGATGTGGGGATTGCTAGCGCCAGATCAAGGCCTTGATTGCGCCGGCCGATACACAGCAAATTGAACTCAGGTACTGATGCACCAACGGGGGCCGGCCATTTGACAAACCCATTCCGGTGCCTGAGTGCCTGACCCCGAATGATTTCCGGCCAATGCTGACTACAGGCAACCTTGCAGCATGGCGAGGACCCGAGCGGTGTAGATCATCGCACCGAAGCGCAGCTACAACACAGCCGATGCCAGTAACAGCATGCCAGCCGCAACCAGCGTGCCGGCGATCAAGCGCCGCTCACCTCGGCTGAGGCGGTCGGGGCTGGGGTCTGGCGCGTTATCCGCCATCGATCAGTTTCTTCAGTTTCGCAATGACCCCATCGGTGCCTTCGGAGCGGCTGACCACCGACCAGAAGCGGCCACTCGCGTCCATCAGATAGACCGGCGCGCTATGGTCGACGGTGTACTCGCCGCCGCCGGTTTCAACCTTCTTGGCATAAGCACGATAGGCGAGCAGCACAGCGTCGATCTGCAACCGGCTGCCGGTCATTGCGGTGATGCGTGGATCGAAAGCCGTCATGTAGGCGGCCAGCGCCGCTGGCGTGTCGCGTTCCGGATCGACCGTGATCATGGTCAGCTTGATACGGTCGGCGTCGGCACCCAGGCCCTTCAGCCAGTCGCCCATATCGGCCAGTGTCGTCGGGCAGATGTCGGGGCAATGAGTGAAGCCAAAGAACACCGCGAAGGGCTTACCGGTGAAATCCTTGTCAGTGACCGTCTTGCCGGCCGTGTCAACCAACGAGAAAGGCCCGCCAAGCGCTGGTTCCGCTTCAATCAACTCAGCGAGCTGTGACAGAACCATGCGGCCGGGCCCGGTCGCGATCAGCACCAGCCAGAGGCAACCGAGTGCTGCAGCAATCAACAACGGCAGCCGCCAGCGTTTCGGTGCGGCACTACGCGGGGTCGTCAAGGTGCACCTGCTCAAATCTGTGAAAACTGATCGACCAAGCCGAAGTGCGAGTGGCCAACTGTCTCAACATGTTTGTAGGCACGCTGGCCATCGCCCGCAATGGTGCTGACTGCGGCCATCCAATAAGAAGATGCGTGCCTTGTGACCCGCAGCGTTGCAGGACAAGCGCAAGGCTCCCCGCCAACATTCACGGAATCTGCGCTTGAGCGCCCATCCAGAACAGCAATCCGCCCGCGTCATCGAGCAGGTGCCGGCACCGCTGCTATTGTTACTTGCCCTGGTCCTGATTCAGATCGGCACCGGCTTCTCCAAGGATCTTGTGACCACTGACAATGCGTTGTCAGTGGCGTTCGTGCGGATGACGTTGGGCACTATCGCCTTATGGCTGATCGTCCGCCCGCCAGTCTGGCGCTGGACGCGGTCGCAATGGATTGACACCGGCATATTGGGCGTCGTGTTCACCGGCTTTGTCGTCAGCTTCTTTGTGGCGCTACCGCATTTGCCGATCGGTCTGGTCGCCACCATCGGCTTCCTGGGACCGCTCGGGGTCAGCCTGTTCGGGGCCCGCCGGGCGCTGGACTATCTGTGGCCCGCCATGGGGTTGGCCGGCGTCGCGCTACTGGCATCGTGGGATCCGGCCGCCACGGTTGCGCTCTCGGGCGTGCTGCTCGGCCTCGTCTACGCGGTGGCTTGGGCGTTCTATGTCCTGGCCTCGGCACGATCAGGGCGTTCGACGCCGGGCTTGCAGGGCTACACCGTAGCCACCGCCATCACAGCTTTGTTGCTGGCGCCATTCGGCGCCATGGGAGTGCCGGTCTTGCTCGCCTCACCCGCGGCCCTAGCGCAGCTGCTGCTGATCACTCTGCTCAGCACGCTACCCTTGACCTTGGAATATCTCGCCCTGAAGCGCATCAGCCCACGCGCGTTCGGCGTGCTGCTCAGTCTTGAGCCCGGCATCGCCACCCTGACGGGTCTTATCATGCTCGGCGAACAACTGACCGCGATGGGCTGGCTTGCCTTGGCGCTGGTTTCCTTGGCGTCGCTCGGCGTCACACTGTTCAAGCCCCAGCTTTAACCGTGGCCGGATCAGGTGCCGCTCTCAGCGACATCAAGGTATGAACTGCCAGCGTGGCGATAATGATTGATCCGCCGGCTACTGTAGTGGCGGTCGGCACTTCCGTGAACACCAGCCACACCCAGAACGGCCCGAGCAGCGTTTCGGTCAGGGATACCAGCGCGATCTCAGCGCTCGGCAAATAGCGCGTTGCCATGGATATCAGTCCAAACGAGGCGGGGTGCAGGATCAGGCCAAGCACAGCAAGCAGCCAGAATTGTCCCGGTGAAATGCTCAGACTTGTGCCCTGCGCCGTCACCATTGCGAGACTGAACGCTGCAGCCAAAAGGCTGGAAACGAACACGACGGCGCGCGCGTCTGTGCCGGGTGAAAACCGCAAGGCATTGAGATTGACCGCCCAACCTGATGCCGCGACGAACGCCATCAGGCAACCAAACAAGCCGCCGGTCAGCGCCGTGCCGGTCAAGGTCAAGCCGATGCCGCTGAGCGCCAGCCCGATGGCGATCCAGGTTCGCGGCGGGATACTCTCGCCAAAGCCGACTAGGCCGACCAAGGCCGCCAGCAATGGCGCGCTCGCCAGCACAACCAGCGCGTCGGCCGCTGGCGCGTTCAGGACCGCGTTCATGAAACCAATATCAGATATGGCGAGCGCCACCACCGCCAGCCAACCCAACCGGTTGAACACAAACAGCTGGCGCCATTGCGCGCGCGGCGTCGCCAACAGCACCCAAACCAGCATCGTCAGCGCGGTGAATGCGTTACGCCAGACCAGCAATGACCACGCGTCCATGCCAACTAACCGGAACAACGCCGCATCAGGCGTGAAGCACAGCACGCCAAGAAAGGCGAGCAACAGGCCACGCGGTCGGTTGGTTTCGATGATCAATGGTCACGACACTCGGAGCTTATCGCCTCGCAACCGGGCGCAGTGCCAGCCATGCTACATCGCCCGGCGGCGCGCAAGGACTCGGGAGGGCTGGGCGTCGAATGCCAACATGCCGATCGTGCAGAATCTGGTGAATGTCAGATAAATGCACTCCTCAGGGATGGTTCAGGAAATGTGGCGCAAAAAGGCTGGGAGTTGAGCGGAACCCGGGCAGAACAACCGGCCGCCACTCGAAGGATCGGAAAACAACAACCCCCTGGAGAGCAGCCATGTCATCGTCAGTCAAACACGTACTCGTCGCTTGTGCCCTGGTCGTGGGCAGCCTCAGTGCTACCGTCGCCACCGCTTCGACCGCTTCGGCCGCGAGCTGGATGGTGTTCGCAGTCGACAATAAGGGCGCCATTGGCCATGGTGTCGCCCCCGACTTGCAAACGGCCCGCAACTTCGCCTTGAGCTATTGCGGTGCGCCCGGTTGCGAAACTGTCTTCAAAACCGTCAAGCGGTGCCACGCGATCGCGCATAGCTTCACTGGCGGCTATTGGTTCGGCGTCGGTTCGGCCCCGAACATTGGCACTGCAATGGGCAACGCCTTGAACTTCTGCGCGGAGAACGCGCCAGCGTCGTCCTGCAAGATCGCCTACAAGCATTGCCAGTGATTGCTGCGCTTGCCGTGGGCTCGCACAAGCATGGCGCGTCTCAGGAGAGTCGCGCCATGCTCTTCCGGTGCCAGGTACTTCGGCGCTGAGCGCGTTGCGCACCGAGGTTCGCGCGCGACAACAGCGGCACCCGCGTTTGCGATGCGGGTGCCGCTTCGTTTATTTCTTCAACTGCCCGCGGATCTCCCCGTCAGGGAACTTGGCGGTGTGGACGTTGACGTAGGTCTTGCCCGACTGCAGGTCGGCGATTTGGGCATCGGAGATGTCAGCCGAACCCTTCATGATGGCGGCCGACAGGTCGACCATTGGACCCGCGTTCTGGCCAGCGTCGGCGGGACCGTGGATGTGCGCCGCTGTTGCGTCACCCGACAGATCCTTGACTGTCACGGTCCAGCTAACCTTCTTGGCGTCCGTGTCAACCACGAGCTCAGCCGAGCCGGCGGCCACACTGTCGACCGGCGGCACCTCGCTGGCGGCCTTAAGGTCGGCGGTGAAGGTCATTGTTTCCGCAGCCACTGGCAGAACGAGCGTGATGACGCTCAACAAAGCGGCTGCGGTCGTTACGAGTATGGCACGATACATGGCTAAACTCCCGATGACGATCTGGCTGCTGTGCACCAAAGACAGGTGTGTGAGCAAACGCTTAGGCTGCGCCGAAGTTCCAGCAATGACCTGATGGGCCGTGCCTGTCACCTTACTGAAACGCCGGCTCATCGAAGCTCCTGAGTTTGCGCGAGTGCAACCGTTCGATGCCGCCCTGGCGAATGATACGGATCGCCTCCAGGCCGATTGTCAGGTGCTGGCTGATACGCTGGCTGTAGAAAGCGTTGGCCATGCCCTTCAACTTGATTTCGCCATGCAGCGGCTTGTCGGAGACGCACAACAGCGTGCCGTACGGCACCCGGAAACGGAAGCCGTTGGCGGCAATGGTGGCGCTCTCCATGTCGATGGCGATGGCGCGCGACTGGTTGAAGCGCGTGTACAGATCGTCATAGCGCAGCTCCCAATTGCGGTCACCCGTCGTCACCACGGTGCCGGTGCGCAGCCGCGTTTTGATGTCGTCGCCTTCCGAGCCGGTGACGCGCTTCACAGCCTCCTGCAGCGCCACCTGCACCTCGGCGATCGGCGGCACCGGAACCCACGGCGGCAGATCGTCATCGAGCACACCATCCTCGCGCACATAGGCATGCGCCAGCACATAGTCGCCGAGCTGTTGCGAGCGCCTGAGGCCGCCACAATGGCCAACCATCAGCCAGCAATGCGGGCGAAGCACTGCCAGATGATCGGTAATCGTCTTGGCGTTGGAAGGCCCGACGCCAATGTTGATCAGCGTCACGCCTAGACCATCCTCGCGGACCAGGTGATAAGCCGGCATTTGCGGCAACGACCCGGCACTGCGGCTGGTTTGCTGTTGCGCCGCGCCGCGCGCGGTCACCACATTGCCAGGCTCGACGAACGTGACGTAGTCGTCGCCGCCGCCATCGACCATCGCTTCGTGACCAAGACGCTGGAAGGCGTCGACATAGCGCTGATAGTTGGTGAAAATGACGAAGCGCTGGAAATGCTGTGCGTCAGTGCCGGTGTAATGTGACAGCCGCTGCAAAGCGAGATCGACGCGCTCGGCGGAAAACAACGACAACGGGCTCGGCTCGCCATTGGCCGTCCGATAGGTGCCGTTGGCGATCGTGTCATCAATGCGCGACAGGTCGGGCAATGCGAACACCGCTGACAGCGCGCGCAAATCCTGCACTGAAAGGTCCGCCGTCGCTTGCTCAATCACAAACGGCAAGGGAATTGGTACGTCGCTTTCGCCGACGATCACGGGCACGTTGTGGAACCGCATCAGGCGTTCAATCTGCGCCAGGTAATAGTCGCCGAACAGATCTGGGCGGGTGAGCGTCGATCCGTAATTGCCCGGATAAGCAATGGTCCCCCACGACGGCCGGCCGTCATAGACGAGCTGATCACTATCGACTGACAGGCCGAGCCAGGGATAGCGCGCGTCGGTGGCCGGGTCGCCGGTGCGCTCGCCAGCGGCGAAACGCGTGAATCGCTCGCGCAAGCGATCAGCGCCGCGATCATAGATGGCGCGGATGCGTTCCAATGCGGCGCGCGCATCGGTAAACTTCTTTGGGGCATTGATGCCGAGGCGCTGCGGGCTGCGCTTAGACGCGGTGCGGGTGTGGACGGTGTGGCTCATGGCATCTGTCATATAGCGCCCGACGCGTCGCGCCAATGACGACTGGGATGATTGGTGTTAGCTGCGGTGCAAAGTGGAGAAATCGATTGGTCTCAACACCAGGCAAAAGGCAGCACGAAGACGGTACGCCACGGCGTGTCATCCCCAGACTGCGGCGGTAAGTCTCCGGCAAAACGCCAGCTGACCTCTTATTTAAAGCAAGAGAAGTAACGAACAGAGCGGTCATGCACGCATTTTGGATCGGATTGACAGCGATTGCCTGGGCTGTGTCGCACGGCGCGGTTGCCGCGGCACACGAGTTCAAGGCGGGCGGCCTTGTGATCTCGCATCCGTGGACACGCGCCTTGCCGCCAGGGGCGCCGACGGGCGCTGGCTACCTGACGATCCGCAACGCGGGTACTGAACCAGACCTGCTGACCGGCGCGACAATAGCATCTGCCCTCCGCACGGAATTGCATGACGCAACCATGACCGCCGAAGGCGTCATGCAAATGCGGCCGCTTGAGAACGGCATTGAGATCGCGCCGGGCGCCAGCGTTATCCTGCAGCCTGGCGGTCCGCATTTGATGTTCATAAAGCCCACTGGCAGTCTCAAAGCCGGCGGAACAGTACCCGGCACACTCACCTTCGCCAAGGCCGGCACCGTGCTGGTGGAGTTCCTCATCGAACCGATCGGCACCAAGCACTCGAAGTAGGGTGGCTGACGCCGCCTCGGCCGCAACCCACCATCTGCGGGCAAGTGTTGGATGCGGCAGTAGGCATCAGGCACCACGCTTGAACTCGAAAGCTGCCCGTGGATGGTGGGTCACTGCCCAACGGCTCCAACCAACCCTACGTCGCTGGTTCCTCATAGCGCGGGAATACGGCCTTGATCTCTCCGAGAGAGGTTCCGGGTGCGATCCGATTGCCGGCCCCGAGCGCCACGAAATCGCGGGAGCCTGCGGGCACGGCTAGCAAATCCAGCAGCTTACCTCCCGATTCTGGCATCACGGCCTGGGCCAGGATGCCGACCTGGCGGACGATCTCGGCGGTGACGTAGAGCACCGTGCCCATGCGGGCCAAATCGGTCTTGCGCAGGACCCAGGGCGCTTCGGCCGCGAAATATTTGTTGCACTCGCCGACCACGGCCCAGACCGCATCGAGGTATTTGTTGATCTGCTGGCGTTCCATTGCCGCACGGGCTTTGTCGAGCATGGCGTCGGCGGCTGTCAGCATGGCTTGGTCGGCGGTGGTGAACGGGCCCGGCTCAGGTACCAGGCCATCACAGTTCTTGACGATCATCGACAATGAGCGCTGCGCCAGATTGCCGATATCGTTGGCAAGATCGGCATTGATGCGGTTGACTATGACCTCGTGGCTATAGCTGCCGTCCTGTCCGAACGGCACCTCGCGCAAAAAGAAATAGCGCAGCGGATCAACGCCATAACTTGCGGCGAGCGCGAATGGGTCGAGCACGTTGCCGACCGACTTCGACATCTTCTCACCCTTGTTGAACAGAAAGCCGTGGCCATACACGCGCTTCGGCAAGGGCAGTCCCGCCGACATCAGGAAAGCCGGCCAGTAGACCGCGTGGAAGCGGACAATATCCTTGCCGATGACGTGCAGATCGGCTGGCCAATAGCGTGACCAGCGCGGGTCCGACTGGTCCGGAAAACCTGCCGCCGTGATGTAATTGGTGAGCGCGTCGACCCAGACATAGAGGACATGGCCATCGGCATCGGGCACCGGAATGCCCCAGTCAAACGTCGTGCGCGATACCGACAGGTCTTGCAGTCCGGACCGGACGAAGCTGGTGACCTCGTTGCGGCGCTCCTCTGGTAGGATGAAATCTGGGTGGTCAGCATAGTGTTTGAGCAACTTGTCCTGGAATGCCGACAGCCGGAAGAAAAACGTCTCCTCCTCGGTCCATTCCACCGGCGTGCCTTGGCCGCCGACCCGAACGCCTTCGGCATTGACGCTGGTTTCGGCCTCGCCATAGAAGGCTTCGTCGCGCACTGAATACCAGCCAGCGTATTTGCTCTTGTAAATGTCGCCGGCCGTCATCATCAGCCGCCACAGCTCTTCGCAGGCGCGATAATGCCGCGTCTCCGTCGTGCGGATAAAGTCATCATTGGAGCAGTTGAGAACCGCTGCCATCGCCTTGAAACGTTCGGCGTTGCGGTTGGCCAGCGCCAGCGGGCTCATGCCCTCCTTGTCCGCAGTCTGGCGCATCTTCAAGCCATGTTCGTCAGTGCCAGTCAGGAACAACACGTCGTAACCGTCCAGCCGCTTGAAGCGGGCCAGGGTATCGGTCGCGATCACCTCATAGGCATGGCCGATATGCGGCGCGCCATTGGGATAGGAGATCGCGGTCGTGATGTAGAAGGGCGTCTTCGGAGCCGGGGGCATCGAACCTCAACGGGAACGGGGTGAGCGGTGCGACGGTGCATAGCAGGCAGGGTAGGAAGACGCCACTTGACAGTCAACAAAAAAGAGAACAAATAAAGAACATATTTGATCAACTGGCTCGAATCAGGGCTCAACTCTTGGCTCAGTTCCGTTCGCCAAAGGGCAAGCATCATGGCAATCAGTGCCGCACATCGTTTTGTCCACTTGCGCGCGCACTCGGCCTACTCGCTGCTGGAAGGCGCGCTGACGGTCGAGCGATTGGCGGCGCTGGCGGTCGCCGACGCAATGCCAGCACTGGCGATCACCGACACCAACAATCTATTTGGCGCTCTTGAGTTTTCCGAGAAGCTATCGGGATACGGCGTCCAGCCGATCATTGGCTGCACGCTTGCCGTCGAGTTTGGGGACAGCGCCACGCCAGCCAATGGCCGTCCCGCGCCGGCACGCGTGCGCGGTGAGATCGCGCTGCTGGCGGCGACGGCGCGCGGCTATGACCATTTGATGCTGCTGTCGAGCCAAGCTTATCTTGACGTGCCCGATGGCGAAACTCCGCATGTTGCCGTGGCGGCGGTCGCCGACTGCAACGAAGGCTTGATCTGCCTGACCGGCGGACCAGACGGGCCGATCGATCAGGCGCTCGCTGCCGGCCAACTGGAATTGGCTGAAGCGCGACTGGCTGAACTGCGCAAAGCCTTTGGCGACCGGCTCTATATCGAAGTGCAACGGCACGGTCTCGCTGGCGAAACGGCAGTGGAGCCGCAACTCATTGATCTGGCGCACCGTCACGAGGTGGCCCTGGTCGCCAGTAACGAACCGTATTTCGAGGCGGTGGATGACTATCAAGCGCATGATGCTTTGATCTGTGTCGCCGAGGGCAGCCATGTCAGCGCCGACGAGCGCCGCCGGCTATCGCCTGAGCACGGCTTCAAATCGCAAGCCGAGATGACGCGGTTGTTCGCTGATTTACCAGAAGCCCTTGAAAATACACTGGAGATTGCGCGGCGTTGCGCTTACCGGCCGCGGCCTCGCAAGCCAATCCTGCCGCAATTCGTGGCGACGGCAGCGGGTGCCGGTGCCGAAGCTCAGGAAAAGGCCGAGGCCGCCGAGTTGACGCGCCAGGCCGAGGACGGCCTGCGTGCGCGGTTGGCGGCACAGGGGCTGGCGCCAGGTATGAGCGAGGCGGACTATTGGGATCGCCTCAAGTTTGAACTCTCGGTGATCAATCGCATGCGCTATCAGGGCTACTTCCTGATCGTCGCCGACTTCATCAAATGGGCTAAGGCGCAAGGCATCCCGGTCGGACCAGGCCGCGGTTCGGGCGCTGGTTCGGTGGTCGCTTGGGTGCTGACCATCACCGATCTTGATCCAATGCAGTTCGGCTTGCTGTTCGAGCGCTTCCTCAATCCTGAACGCGTCTCGATGCCGGACTTCGACATCGACTTCTGCCAGGACCGGCGCGATGAAGTTATCCGTTACGTTCAGCAGAAGTACGGCGCTGACCGGGTGGCACAAATTATCACCTATGGACGCTTGCAGGCGCGCGCCGTGCTGCGCGACGTTGGCCGCGTGCTGCAGATGCCGTTTGGCCAGATTGATCGCCTGTGCAAACTGGTGCCTAACAATCCCGCTGCGCCCGTCACCCTGAAGGAGGCGATCGACGGTGAACCGCGCCTGCAGGAGGCGCGTGACCAGGACGCGCAGGTCGCGCAACTGTTCGCCATTGCCCAGAAGCTAGAAGGGCTGAACCGCAACGCTTCCACCCATGCCGCCGGCGTTGTCATTGGCGATCGGCCGTTGACCGAGCTCGTGCCGCTCTATCGCGATCCGCGCGGCACCCTGCCCGCCACTCAGTTCAACCTGAAGTGGGTCGAGGCGGCGGGACTTGTGAAGTTTGACTTCCTCGGCCTCAAGACCCTGACGGTGTTGCAGCGGGCGATTGCCTTCCTGACACGGCGCGGCGTCCTGGTTGATCTGGCGGCGCTGCCGCTCGACGACCGCAAGAGCTACGAATTGATGAGCCGCGGTGACACGATTGGCGTGTTCCAGCTGGAGTCGACGGGTATGCGCGATGCCCTGCGCAAGCTGAAGCCCGACCGCTTCGAGGACATCATCGCCATGGTCTCGCTTTACCGGCCGGGCCCGATGGACAACATCCCAACCTACGTCAAGCGCAAGCATAAGGAGGAAGTGCCGGACTACTTCCACCCCCGGCTCGAGCCGATCCTGAGGGAGACTTACGGCGTCATCATCTATCAGGAACAGGTGATGCAGATTGCCCAGGTGCTGTCGGGCTATTCGCTTGGCCAGGCTGACATGCTCAGGCGCGCCATGGGCAAGAAAGACAAGGCCGGCATGGCCAAGCAGCAGGAAGAGTTTGTTGCTGGCGCCATCCGCAATGGCGTTGAAGCCAAGCAAGCGGCCGACATCTTCGTGCTGGTCGACAAATTCGCTGGCTACGGCTTCAACAAGTCACACGCGGCAGCCTATGCGCTGATCGCTTATCACACGGCCTGGTTGAAGGCTAATCACCCGGTTGAGTTCCTGGCAGCCACCATGTCGCTTGATATCGGCAACACCGACAAGCTGGCGATGTTCGCCGACGAAGCGCGGCGCCTCGGTTTGACAGTGCTGCAGCCGTCAATCAACGCTTCAGGTGTCGACTTCCTGCCAGAGCAGGGCGCGATCCGGTACTCGCTGGCGGCGCTGAAGAACATCGGCGCTGGCGCGGTGGCGGAAATCGTCGCGGCGCGCGACCAGGGTGGACCGTTCCGTGATCTCGGCGACTTCGCGCGACGCATTGACGCCCGCAGCCTCAACCGGCGCGGTCTGGAAACCATGACGGCGGCCGGCGCTTTCGACTCCCTGGAGCCAAACCGCGCTTCGGTGCATGCCAGCTGCGAGACCATTCTCGCCGAGGCGCAGCGTACTGCCGCCGATGCTGAGGCTGGCCAGAATGACCTGTTCGCGGGCGGTGGTCCGGCAGCTGCGCCGCAGCTGCAATTGCAGCCAGCCAAGCCGTGGCCGCCCATGGAGCGGTTGGATTTTGAGCGCGATGCGGTCGGGTTCTTCCTGTCCGGGCATCCCTTGGACCAGTATGGGGCGGCGCTGAAACGGCTGGGCGTGCGCCGCTGGATTGACCTCGAAGCCGAGATGGCGAAGCTGTCGCGCGGCATCCGGCAGGCGATCCTGGCCGGCGTTGTGGTCGCCAAGAAAGAGCGGCGCTCTAAGGCCGGCAATCGCTTCGCCTTCCTCGCCTGCTCCGATCAGACCGGCACCTATGAAGCGGTCGTGTTCTCTGAGCCGCTCGCCGATGCTGACGATTTGCTGGAAGCCGGTACGCCGGTACTGGTGCATGTCGAAGCTGAGCGCACCGAAGGCGAAACACGGCTGCGTGCGCAACTGATCCAGAGCCTCGATCAGGCCTCCAAGGGCCTGTACCGGGGACTCAGGCTGGTTGCCTCTGATAAGTTGGTGGCCGCTGACCTGCTGCCGATACTCGCCACGCCCGGAAAGATCAGTTCGACGAGTCCTGGGCCGGGTTCTGGGCCGGGTTCTGGCTTAGGCAAGGTTGAGCTTTGGGTGCAGAGCACCACGACTGGTTCCGAGGCCGAATTCAAGCTGCCCGGCAGTTACGACATCTCGCCGACGCGGATTGGCGAATTGCGCGCCGTGCCGCACATGCTGGCCGTGCAGGAACTGTAAAAGGCTGCCGGGACTGGCCGTGTCAGATGCGCGATGCCTCGGCGGCCCCGCATGCCTAGGCAAGGTTGCCCCAAGGTTGCCCTGCAAGGACCAGGGGGGGGCAATACGGGATGCAGCAGTCTGGAGATGGCCGGTATTGCGCTATGGCGAGCGCCGAAAGCGGCTGCCATAGGGCTATTTGATTTCCACTTCAATGAACGCGAACTCGCCGGTGCTGGCATTGCTCACGTCATGCTCGACGCCTTCCCGACGGAAGTACGGCACCCCGTTTTTCAGGTCGGCAAAGCTCTCGCCGCCGGCGTGCGTGATCCGTAGGCGTCCGTCCATGATTGGCACGACAAGGTAATCGTGGCCGTGACGGTGCCAGCCGGTGTTGTCACCGGGTTTGGCGAAGCGCCATTCGGTAACAATCACTCTGTCGTTGTCGACCAGCACGGTCGGTTTGGCAGTTCCAGGTGTGTTCGTTGGCATGGTCGGCTCCTCTACGGTGTCATGCTCGCGTTCATGACTGTGCGTTGCGCGTGATGTTCCGCAGCGGTGAACCAGGAATAGCTCACGAGAGTTGCATTGTCGCAGCGGCGGCGTTGCTGAACCTAGGCAGCCTTGCTGAGCATTGCCACGAGCCAGTTCAGCCTTATTCTGTGCACCACTGTCAAAATCGATTCCCGTGACGCTGTGTGATCGGCCGCGCAGTAAGCCACAGGTGGAAAGTCGCAACGATGCCGATACTGAGAATAGAGCCGCGTCGGGAACGAGCACGAAAGTCAGGCTGGGCTTGGCGATTGGTGGGGTTGCTGCTCGCAATCGCGATACCCTTGCCGCCCGTGGCCACGCCGGCAAACGCTGGTGACGCCCCGAAGACCAATCCAAGCGGCTTGACGCTGCCGCGCTATGTCAGCCTGAAGTCGAGCAAGGTGAATGCCCGCCGGGGGCCTGGCTACGAATACCCGATTGCCTGGACCTACGAGCGCGCTGGGCTGCCTGTGGAGGTCATCAAGGAATACGATACCTGGCGGCAGATCCGCGACAGCGAGGGAGCCGAAGCCTGGGTGCTGCAAGCGCTGCTGTCGGGCCGGCGCACCGCATTGATCTTGCCATGGGAGACGGTGAAATCGCCGCTCGATGCCGTGCGACCGACCGAGCCCGTCCGCGTTGCGGCGTCGGCGAACGCGCGCGTATCGGTGCGCGCTGAAGCCGGCACGCTCGCCAGTATTGCCTCCTGCGACAAAACATGGTGCCAGATCACGATCAGCGATCCGCAATCGGGTGAGCACTCAGGCTATGTTGAACAGCGCCACTTGTGGGGAGTCTATGTTGATGAGGCGGTCCGCTGAGAATTGATCACGAGCTGTATAGTGAGCTTGTCGTTCGGGCATAAGCGATCTCGTGTTGAGTTCTGATTGTGTGGCGGCTGGCCACGCCCGTGCATGAAAGGTGACCGATGGCGTTTCTCATTGACTTGGGGCGGCCCGGCGACAGCATCGCCAGGCGATGCAATCATGTGATCCACAAGATTGAGCTTGGGCTAGGCCGCGATCAAGAGCAGGCGATTGGATACCATGGTGTTCGCCGCAACCTGAAGAAGCTGAGGGCGCTGCTGGCGCTCGGACGCGACACCATTCCGGATGCTGCAGTCAAACCCGCCATCCAGGCGGCGGCGGCAATTGCGCGCGACTTGTCGGGGCGGCGCGATCAGGTGGCGCTGGCGGCAGTGCTGAACTCGATTGCGCCTCACTTTGCCGCTGCGGTTATCAACCGGACCAAACGCGGCTTGGCGAAACTTGCGTGGCCAGAGGCGGCGCAATCGGATGTCGCGCCGCTGCTGCCGCGATTGCATGCCTTGGCCTCGGCGATCGAAGGCCTGCATCTGACGCGGCTGGGTGATGCGGCAATCGCAAAGGGTTTTGGGCATTGCTACCGGAGCGGCCGCCGCGCCATGAAATGTGCCAAAGCCGATCCAAGCCCAACAACACTGCATGAGTGGCGAAAAATCACGCAACGGCATTACCGGCAACTGCAATGGCTTTGCGCCGTCGAGCCTGATCTGATTGAAGTGATGAGCGCGAAGGCTGATGGTCTGGCACGGGCCCTCGGCGAGTTGCAGGATTTACACCTGCTGCAGGTTGCATTGGAACGGTTGCCCAGGCAGCATGCCGTTGACCGCATGGTCCTCAGCAAGTGGTGCAAGCAGCGTGCGGCTATCCTGCGCAGTGACGCATTCGATGCAGGCGCGATCGTTTTTGCCGATCGTCCTGGGCCCAAGCGCAGGCAATTGCGCGATCAATGGCGAGCCCAAGCCGCAGCAATCCGCCTGGCTGCCTGAACGGCATCAGGCCTTGAGTGGCATCTCGCGCATGGTTGCCAGCGTGTGGTCAAACGAAACGATACCAGCATCGGAGCCAAGCCCGGTAGCCACCAGCGCGGCAGCAGCTTGCGCGAAGCGTAGCGCCACTGGTAGTTCCATGCGGTGGTGCAGGGCGCAGATGAAGCCGGCGTCAAAGGCGTCGCCGCAGCCGGTCGTGTCGACCACCGCGACCTCGTAGGCTGGCGAATACAGTCGCGTGCCGTCGCGGTGCGCATAGTAAGCGCCAGCGGCGCCAAGTGTGAACACACAAGCCTGCGCGCCATGGCCAAGGTAGTAGCTGGCGCAGTCTTCGGGCGCGTCACAGCCCGACATATCGCGCGCCTCCTCAATCGACGGCATAAAGTAGTCGATGAACGGCAGCAGTGGTTTGACGATGGCGGCGGTCTCGGCATTGGCAGCGATTAGGTCGAATGTCACGGTCCGGCCGCGCCGCTTGGCTTCTTGCAGCAGCGTGACGCTGGCCGGACCGTCGAGGGCGCGCAGCAGCCCCGTACCGCCAAGATGGATGATCGCTGCGTCGAACACCTGGTCGTACATCGCCGCCGTCACGTCGAAATGGTCGGAGGCGCCGCGCACGTGCAGGGCCGGCCGGTCGCCATTCGGTCGCACGTTGAGGATCGTAGCGGACGTTGGTACACCGTTCAGCCGTTGCATGGCGCTGGTATCGATGCCGTGCTTGTTGAGGGTCAGCAATACCCAGTCCGCTTTCTCATCATCACCGACGGCGCCTACTGCCAGGCTTTTCAGGCCAAGCTTGGCTGTGTCAACTACGGTGCCACCGGCGGTGCCAGCGACCGTCAGCCGGATTTCCTCGATGAAATCAACATTGCCGCGATCCGGGATGCGCGTCACCGGCCGCCCGAGCACGTCGAGAATGTACAGTCCAATGACGGAGACGTCGTAACGCATGGCTGCCTATGGCTTGGCGTCAGTGCGTCCGAGCAGCCAGATGACGGCCGCGAGCACGGCAGCAGTGGCGGCGACGCCCCAGACGAAGGGCTGCAAGTAGAACGGGATGTTTGGCAACAAGGACGGCGTGGCGGCGGCCGTTGGCGTCAGGAAGAACACGCCGTAATAGTGCGCGGCGGCGATGGAAAGCAGCAGCACGATGCAGAAGACCATAGCCACGACCAGGCCGATGGTGATGACGGAGCGAAGCCGCACGCCCGGCTGCGCCAAAGGCAGCAGATTGTTGACGAGACCCGCCAGCACAACCAGGCCGGAGCCGATGGCGAACAGCGTGATGCTGAACGGCTGAAAGATCAGCACCAGGGCAAACAGGCCAAGTCCAATGATGAACATCTCCAGCCGCAAGGCACCGGCGCGACTCATGCCGCCACTGACGGCATCTTCAGTTTGACCTGTCTCGCTCATGTGCGCACCGCCTTGCCTTTGGTATCGAACACATGGGTCTGGCGCGGATCGCAACGCAGGTGCAGCTGCTCGCCAATGGCGACGCGGCGCTCACGCGGCACGACGATGCGCAGTTCGGCGCCGGCAGGTCCGCGCACATGGATCATGGTCTCGGCGCCCATGGGTTCAATCAGTTCAGCAACGGCCGGGATCGTGTCGGCGCCGCTGGCGGCGACGGGGGCAAGCCCGCGCGGCCGGATGCCGATAGTGACCTTGGATGGCTTTAGTCGCGCCACGGCGGCGTCCGTTGGTAGTTTGAGTTGATCACCGCCGACACCAACGACCGCCTGGCCACCTTCATAGGATTGCAAGTCAGCTTCGAAAAGGTTCATCTGCGGTGTGCCGATAAAGCTAGCGACGAATACGTTGGTTGGCTTGGTGAAGACATCATGCGGCGTGCCAACTTGCTCGATCAAGCCATCGCGCATGATGGCGA
>JANNSA010000143.1:0-7614 GCA_031402115.1 Hyphomicrobiaceae bacterium
CGATGTCGTAGCGCAGCGCCGCCAAGGCGGTCCAGTTTTCAGTCAGTTTGAGGCTGCCGGACGTCTGCACTTCCTGGGCGTCGCGGGTGTCGCCAAGCTGGTCCGTTGTTACATCCAGCGCATAGTTTACCGCCATCGCCAGCGGGCCATAACTGAAGGCCGCCGACAAGTCCTCGCGCACCAGTTTCAGTGTCGTGGCATCAAATCTGCTTTGCGCAACGAAGGTTACATTTGAGCTTGGCGCCATGTACAACCCAACCACATAGTCGGAGCTCGACTCATCCAAGCCCGTGCCAGTGGCGAACGGATTGTCGCCGTCCACGTGATAACTTTGGCCGAGCACACCACGGATGTAGCTGCCGCTGTCACTCTGCAAAGTGTACTGCAAACCAACATTGGTACGCGTACCAGTTTCGATGCGATCGTAGCCGGAAAACTTGTCGAGATCGAACAACAACGTGTCATCGAACACTAAGCTCTGCGCGTCCTCATTCGGCACGTCCTCATTGCTGATGGTGTTAGGCCGCGCGATGATCTGAGCAACCGGCTCAATGACGTGCGTGGTTGATCCGAGCCGCGCCGCGAACGGAAACTGGTACTGCAATCCGACCGCACCAGTAGCGCGCGTTACTGTCCGGGTCTCTTCCGGACTTCCAGGACCAACCACGTCCTGCAATTCATAAGCGTCGGCGCGAGCGGTCACGAACGGCGTGAACACCTCACCAAGCGGATCAATCAACTGCTTGCGCCATTTGGCCTCGACAACGAGCCGGTTGTGCTGACGGCCAGTGAGACGCTTCGCCGATACCGGATCGAAGGTATCACGCTGCAAAGCTAAGGCGTTCGCATCGAAGCTGAACTCGCCGCCGACCAGCGGCGCGTCGAATACGTAGTGATAGTCAATTTCCGGCAGCGCTCGGGACCCCGAATCCGCTGTATCGGTCAGCAAAAGGCCGCCAAACTGATAGGCATAAGCACCGAAGTAATTGCGTGCGCTCTGGCCGACCAAGTGCAGATTGGAGACGCGATCCGTCGTCAGCACATTATCGAGCCTGTAAAAGCGCCGGAAAGTGTCGTCGCTTTCGATTGTCGCATCCCAGCCGAAATTCCACCAATTGTTGAGCCCGAAATCACCCCGCGTGACGACGCTGCCACGGAAATTGCTGTCCGCCGGCGAAGAGAACGAGCGGTTGGTCTCATAGATGCCGGCCAGATCGACAAAGTATTGGCCGTTCGCTAGCCGATGCCCCCACAAGCCCTTGACCAGTAGCCCCTTCTTGCTGGCAACCATCGGCGTGAACGTGAAGTCCATATTCGGCGCAATCGCCCAGAAATAGGGTACTTCCGACGTTAACCCGAGATCCTCAGAGAAGCCGACCGATGGGATCAGGAAACCCGAACGGCGTTTGACCGACGGATCGGGTGCATAGAAGAACGGCACGTAGACGATCGGTTGGCCAAAGATGTCGAACGACACATCCTCAAAATAGAGGTTGCCCTCGGATTTCTTGTGAATGATGCGGCTAGCGCGGATCTGCCAGAACGGCGGTGCCGTCGGGTCCTTCTCGCAAGCCTTGCACGGTGTGAACACGCCTTTGTCGAACACTGTCGTTTCGGCACCTTCGCGGGTTGCAGACTTGGCGACGATGCGCAAGTCGTCGGGCGAAGTGATCTGCAACGCGCCGACGAACCCGTCGCGGAAATCTTCCGTCAACGTAATCTGGTCGGCATTGATCACCGAACCGCTCGGCTCCTTAATGCGCACACTGCCCGATGCCGCCAGCGTCGAGGCTGTGCGGTCATAGACCACTTCGTCGGCCGTCAGCGCGTAGTTGTTGTAGTAGATTTCGACATTGCCCTTCGCCACGACGCGATTGTTGGCGTTGTCATAGACCAGCTCGTCGGCCTGCAGCAGCATGGGCTGGTCGCGGTCGGTGACGGGCACCTGGCCGGCAGGGTTGGTGGTGATGGTATCAAGCAGCGCCTCGTCGGGCTGCTGCGCCAGGCTGGGGGTTGGCATGGCCGTGGCGCTGGCCAGCACTGCGATGAGCAATACCGCAGCACTCCAGGCGTGCAGCCAGGATCGAGGGCGGCGAACAACGCCGGCCTCGGCGCACACTGCGCCGCTTGATCCTAAACCACCACGCTGCACTAGCCGTCCTCCTGATGGAGAAGCACTGTTATTGAGGCGAAACCAGCAACCGCCGTCGGCACCCAAGCCGCCACCGTTGCCGATATCAAACCTGACACCCCGAGCTGGCGAGACACCTCTCCCAGGATGAACAGTGCGAACCCCCCGATCAAACCTACGACAACCTTAGTCTGGATGTTGCCGAACCGGAATGTCCGCAAGGACACAGTGGCCGCCAAAAGAACCATGATGCCGTAGAGCAGTGGCCGCGCCTGCATGATGGCGTACTGAACTTTGAAGTCGGTCGCCGGCAAACCTGCCTTTTCGGCCAGGCTGATCATCGCTGGCAGCTGCCAATACGACAACGATAGCACACTGCCGAGCGACTGGCGCACCTCCTCGGGCGAGAGGGGCGTGGTGACCTTGAAGGTCGCATGCCGTTTCGGTGGCGCGCCAGACTTTGAAACAATGACCTCGCTCAACAGCCAGTAACCGCTCTGCAGTTCAGCCCGCCGCGCATCCAGGCTCTCAATAAAGACGCCCGCTTTGTTGAAACGCAAAACCTTGACGCCCGTCAACGACAAGCCCTGGTCGGCCGATGCCTTGGCTTGCAGCACGGATGAGCCTTCCAGGCTATCCTGGCGCAACCATCCGGCCGTCGTGCCGCTCAGCAAGTTCATTTCCTCGCCAAACGCCGTCGCGAAAACGCGTTCAGCCTCGGCGCGCGCCGACGCCGCCAATGGGCTGTAGGCGACATTGGCGAGCAGACCCAACAGGCTCGCAACCAGTACGCCGGGCAGCACCAACTGCCAGACGGACATGCCACCGGCGCGCACAATCACTAGTTCGGAGGTGCGGCTGAGCGTCAGAAACGCGCCGATGCTGCCGCCGAGCACGGCGAAGGGTAGCGTTAATTCTGCAAAGGACGGCAGCCTGAGGATCACGATCCAGGCGACGGCCGCGATCGACACGCCGCCGACCTTGCCGGCATTGCGCAGCAGTTCCAGGAAGTCGATCATGAAGATCAGCACGAGACACAATGCGAACATGCCACCGATCGTCCGCACGAAGCGGGCGGCGATGTAACGCGGCAGTGTCCCAGTGAGGTTCATGTAGCGCGCCGCCGGAATGGCATCAGGATGATACCCATCAGCCGCGCTTGCAGCGCGTGCTGGACGCGCTGCACGACTTTGACCCACGGATTGGCCGGAACCGGCCGCATGCCCCGATGCGCGATCCAGCTGGCAATCACGAGGCCCGCAATCGGGATCGCATACAAGTAGACCAAAGCCGAGAGGTCACGTGCCGCCAGGTTGGTCGCGGCCATGCCGAGCAAACGCATACCGATGGCGACGCAGAACGCCAGAATCAGTGCCTGATTGCGGCCCTGCCGGTTGGTCCGGGCCTGGCCCATAAAGGCGACCGCCACCATGACGAAGGTAAACGGGTAAAGCATCGTCGCCAGCCGGTCATGCAACTCGACCTGATAGCTGAACGGGTTCTGTTGATAGAAGAAATCGTTCGGATCCGGATTGAGCAACTCGCCAAAGTAGCGGGCGTGCGGCTTGGGCGGCTCAACTGCGCCTTTCGGTGCCAGAACGGCCAGATCAATGACATAGCTATCATAGCCAATGATCCGGGCGCCGTCTCGCCGCTCCTTGGGCTCGGTCCGCACAATGTGGCCATTTTGCATGACGAGGTAGTCGCTGCTGCCTTCCTTGCGGATCTGGCTGCGTTCGGCCAGGTAGACCAGATGTTGCGTCTCATCGCGCGTGTCAGACAGCATCAGGCCGAGCAGGTCGCCATTAGCGGCGCGGTCGCGGATGTGGAATGTCACGCCATATTCGGGCGATGAGAACTGGCCGGGTTGCAGGACCTGGGCGATGATATCGGCGCGAACCTGGTTGGCCAGATCGGTCAGTTTGCGCAAGGACCACGGCACGATCAGAAAACTGGCGATGCCCATGAGCAGGCTAACGATCACCCCGATCGACAGCAACGGCCGGGCAAAGCGCCAGATACTGGTGCCGGCCGCTGTCATGACAATCAGCTCGCTGTCACCATTCAGCCGGTTGAGTACATGCAACCCGCCGATCAGCAGAGCTAAGGGCGCGATCATCGTCATGATGTCGGGCAGCACCAGCAGTGTCATCATCAGGAAAACGGCGGCGCTTTGGTGATCATTGGTCACAATGCTGAGTTGCTTCAGCGCCAACGCCACCCAAACGATTGCCGTCAGCGAAATCACCACCATGGCGACCGCACTCAGCGTCTGCCGGTACATATAGCGGCCGAACAGGTTCATCAGGGGTCCCATCGGTGTGCGCTGCAGCGCGCGCCGTGCGTCACGTCCGAACGCCCCTGCCATTGCACCATGGCCGAAATCTGGCGGATGCACGAACACGACGGCTTGCGCTCCGCGACGGTGTACCTAAGGTATCACTCCAGGAAGGCGATACGCCAAGTTGGCGCCCGGTGCTGTTCGCCTCGGCCCTTTGAGCATTCATTCCAGGACATCAAGATGACGGACGCGACGGCTGCGGCGATCACCGACATTCGCTTCAAGGGCAAGAGTGAGGGACTGACCGGTACCTGTGTGCTGCTGGTGCCGCAGGGTGGTGCACTATCCGAGCGCGGCAAGCAGCTTGACAGCGCCAGTGGCGGGTACGTCAGCAAGGCAATGCAGGCATCGGGCTACAAGGGCGCGCGCAAAGCTGTGCTTGAGTTGTTGACGCCGCCCGGCACCGAGTTGGACCGGCTGCTGCTGGTTGGCTGCGGCGAGGGTGCGGCGACGGAAACCGCCATGCACTGGACCGAGATTGGCGGCGTCATTGGCGGCACACTGACAGCTCGCAAGGTCAAATCGGCAACGGTCATTGGCGAGTTGGCCGGCGGCGCCTTTGATCCGGCAGCCGCCGCTGACATCGGCTATGGCCTACTGCTGCGGCGCTACACCTTCACCAAGTACAAGACTGGCCGCACCGCTGTCGAGGAAACGCCATCGGACGACAAGCCCGGCAACGGCGAACCGACTCGGCTTGACGTGACAGTGGAAACCCGCAGCCACCGCGATGCCGACACGGCGTTCGCGCCGCGACGGGCGCTGGCCACAGGCATCATGATGGCCCGTGATCTGGTCAACGAGCCGGCCAATGCGCTGGGGCCGGTGGAGTTCGCCGAGCGGGCACGGGCGCTGACCGCCGTCGGCGTCGAGGTGGAAGTGTTCGACGCTGGCCAGCTTGAAGCCATGAAGATGCATGCGCTGCTCGCCGTCGCGCAAGGCAGCGTCCGCCCAGCGCGACTTGTCGTCATGCAATGGAACGGGGCTGGTAACGCCCGCACCAAACCGATTGCCTTCGTCGGCAAAGGCGTGGTGTTCGACACTGGCGGCATTTCCATGAAGCCGGCCAAAGGCATGGAAGACATGAAGGGTGATATGGCGGGCGCCGCCTGTGTCACCGGTCTCATGCACGCGCTGGCCGCGCGCAAGGCCAAGGTCAACGCCGTCGGCATCATCGGTATCGTCGAGAATATGCCGTCGGGCAACGCCATGCGCCCGGGCGACATCATCGGTTCCATGGCCGGCCGCACTATTGAAGTGCTGAACACCGATGCCGAGGGCCGGCTGGTGCTGGCCGACGCGCTGCACTATGTCCAGGAGCGCTTCAAGCCCAAGGCGATCGTGGACCTCGCGACTTTGACCGGTGCCATCATGGTGGCGCTCGGCAAGGAGCACGCTGGTCTGTTTTCCAACAACGACAGGCTGGCCGGATGGTTGCGCGAGGCGGGCGAGGCAACCGGCGAGCGCGTCTGGCGCATGCCGATGGACCCGGCCTACGACCGCGAGCTCGACAGCAAGAACGCCGACATCAAGAATATCGGCGGTGCTTATGCTGGCGCCATCACGGCCGCGCACTTTCTGAAGCGCTTCGTCGGCGACGTGCCTTGGGCGCATCTCGACATCGCCGGCGTCGCCATGGCCTCCAACCGCAGCGAGATCAACGAAAGCTGGGCCTCCGGCTTTGGCATCAGGTTGCTCGACCGCCTGGTCGTCGAGCACTATGAAGGGTAGGCGTCCGGTGGTAACTTGTTGATAACGGCTTCTCGACAGCACTAATTTTCCATAATAATGATTATGCGAACGTTGGATTTGTTGCCCGCTTGCGACTGTCATGGCGCAAGTGTCCTGGGATACGTGCCGGACTTAACGCGACGCTTGCCCTGACGCCCCATCGGAACTAAAAGTTTACCCGCATCGTTCAGCTTCAGTTCAGACTCTAGATTCGATTGTTGTCACCTGTTCGCTGATTTCGGAGGCTCAAGTGATGGCTGACTCAGATGATAGCCGCACTCAGAAGTATTACGCTGGCGTCGTTGAGAGTTTAGAAAGCGATCCGGTGCAGAGGTTCTTGCGAAACATGCCAGGACATCAGTCGATTATCGATCGCATGGCGCTGCAGTACGTACTTCCAGTTTCTGAGCCGGAACCGACGCCAGAGAGGAAGTAGTAAGCCCGAAGCGCTAGCTTACGACTACTTCTTCTGGTTCAAGAGATCGCAATCGTCGGGCCCGAGGATGTCGGCGTAGCGTTTAGCTGCGTTTGGCAGCTCCAGCGGCCTATGCTTGCCATAGCTCCAGGATTTTCCGTGGATATCGGCACGGCCATCCAGGCTAATGTCGGTGACGGTCGAACTCCATAACTTGAGCCAGACGCCCTGACAGGCAACCGGGCAATGCAGTTCTTTCGCGCCGCCAGAGTCGTCATCGCGCCAAAGACCGATTACGCGATCTTCGTCCTTGGTACTTTGGTGGCCCCCGTGGCAATGCTGACGGGTCATCAGCCCGCGTGATGTCAAGGTGAGCACCGAACAACCGGGGTCTTCGGCGAGAATGGTGGCATAGCGCGCTGGCCAGCGGTCGACGCGCTGCGGCGCGTCCATCAGCAATGCCACGACTAGATTTGGTCCGACCGCTCGGAGCAACTCTTGGCAAGGGTCGACGCGGGCCAAATCCTCGCAGATCATCGCCGCCAGTACCGAGCGCTTCCGAAACGTCGTAAAGTCGATGCGGCGACTGAGAAGATCGATGTTCTCCCACCATTGAAACTTCGGGTTGAGTTCGCCGGTCAGCCGGTAGCTCTCTAGCTGCGGGCGATCCAGTTTCCATCGATGGTGCTTCTCGCGCGTCGCCGACAGTAGCCTAGGCGTGTCGCTTGGCGATGGCGTTTTCTCATGTCGCGTGACAGAGACGAAGTTTCCCTTCCGCATTTTTTCGCCAGTCGACACACCAGAAATCAAGAGTTCCAGTGTCGGTATCTTTGCCTTGAGTAAGCTAGAAAGCTTAGCGTGAAGGTCAAGCGTCAGTGCAAGCTCCGGAAATACCACGACGTCGATGGATGCGGCCCCATGGGGTTCGGACATTGCGGTTTCAGCGAGTTCCAGGATCATCGCCGCTAGCCTGTGCGCGAATGCCTCTGTGTCGGC
>JANNSA010000144.1:0-1632 GCA_031402115.1 Hyphomicrobiaceae bacterium
GCATGCCGTCCCACTTCTGGCAGACCCACTCGATCTTGAAGTTGAGGCGCTTGGCGAGCTCGTTGCCAACGTCGACGTCGTAACCTTTAAGGGTGCCGTCGCTGTCGCGGAAGTTGAAGGGGAAGTAGGTGCATTCGGTGCCCGCTTTCAAAGCTTCCTGGGCGGCAACGGGCGATACGATGGCGATTGCGGCGACGACCGCAGCGGCGAGGCTCGAGACAATTTTCTGCATGGGTTCTCCTCCCTAGACAGGCTCGACAGTTTGGCACGAAAACTCAACAGGCGCGCGCTTTCACGCCGCCGGCATTTACACTATTGTGATAATTCCCGGTTCGGGTGGTCAATACCCCCTCGGGAGTATTCCAGCGAGGTGACACACCGATGACCGGCGTTGAGTGCCCGTTCGACTGGGCCAGCCACGCAGCCGCCATGATCGGCAGCCTGGGGAGCGAGGAGCTGCCCCTGCGCGCCTTGACCGCTCTATCGGATCTCGTCGACTTCGAGCATACCGGCGTCTTCCTGTTCCGTGGTCAACAGCGCCCCCGAGATTTGCTCACCCGCCAGACCGGCAGCGCATTCCACCTGACGTATTGTCAGGAAACTTACCGGCTCGATCCGTTCTACATGGGCGCGCAGCGATCTACCGTCGGGGTGTTCCGCATGCCCGAGCTTGACGCGTCCTACCCGCGATACCTCGATCGCTACGAGATGGGGCCGCGATTGACGGACGTCCTCCCTCACCGCATGCCGCGCGTGGCAGGATGCAGTGGACAGCTCCGCGAGGAGGTCGGGTTTCTGCTGCCGATCGGAGCCGGGCGCGTCATCCATATCGCCCTGATACGCTCGACAGCGATGACACCGTTCTGCGAGCAGGAGGTTGAGCGACTGAAGGCGATTGCACCGGTCCTGCAGGCTGCATTCGAAAACCATTTCCGGTGGCTACGCGATGCCGATCACCACGAGCCAGATGGTGGGCCGGCGATCTGCAGATGCTTGCCCGATTGGAGCGCGGCTCGATTGACGGCGCGTGAAGTGGAGATTGTCGAGCAGATCCTGATCGGCCTAGCGACCGAACAGATCGCGGCGCGGCTAGCCATTGCGGTGGGCACGGTCAAAGTCCACCGCAAGAACATCTATCGCAAGCTCGCCATCAGCTCACGCGAGGAGCTGATCTCACTCTGTCAGCTTCGGGAAGGGGCGCTTGGTCGCGGCAAAGGCTGCCAAATCTGACGACATAAATCGGCTTGACCGCTCATCCGTGAACCTGCTCGAGAGCGACCATTATTGCGCTGTACGTCAGACCCTGTGGGACCTCACTTACTTGTCGCCGCGCAGTCCGCTTCCCGAGGTGCTGCGGCTCTCCAACGGGGCAGCAGCAGCGGCGCGGGTCCATCCGGACGCCGGCGTCCGCATACTTTGCGGGGCGTTCGACGTTGTGCCACGCATGCTGCAACTGCTCAGGGCAGATCTGGGTCATCTGCGTCGATTGAGCGTCGACGCAGCCATTGCCGCCCTACCCCAATAAGCAGACGCTCGGCTGCGGAGGTAGCGCGAATGAGCAAGGCGCCTGCGCGGCATCATAGGCGTAGAGCTATACGGCAGGCGAGGCAGTGCTCCCTTGTGTTGCCCGTC
>JANNSA010000145.1:0-3687 GCA_031402115.1 Hyphomicrobiaceae bacterium
AAGCCGCTGCCGTCCCTGTGCGGCCAGCAGACGGCAACAGGTGTCCATACGGACTTGTCGTGTTCGGTGCGGCCTTTGATGACGCGGTAGAGTTTGTGGCTGGGACTGTTCTTGGCTGGTGTCTTGTTCGTGGTGCTCATACGGGTTCTCCATCATGTGATTTGTGCGAGTTAGCGAAGCGCGCCTCGCATAAATGACATGGTGGAACTGTCACGCTTCGCTAGCGGCGGCAGTCAATGCCCCTTGGCCTCCGGCTTCGCTAGCGCAGCACTTTAGTGCGCGCTTGCGAAGGGCTTGACGGCCGGCGCGCGAGGCGTATCCGGCAGAGACGCATCGTTAGAACGGAATGCTTCCCTCGATGAAGTCCTCGAGTTCATCTGCGCTCACCCCTCCCATCTCAAGAAAATCTGCGACAGCAGCAGGATTGTTGCGCACGAGGTCGTAGAGCATCGCCGAGCGTGGCGACCCGTATCCATCTTGTCCAAAGTCGTAAGTGAACTCGGCATCGAATTCGTCATCGCCCGGCTTGCGGGAGATGACAAACGGATGCGTGTCGATGGTCACCACGGCTTGGCGCAACCGCAGCAGGTATTCAAGATCGAGCATCTCGGCGGGCGTGTGCTCATGATCATACCCGACCGATAGATTGGTGCATTCGCCAACAAGGTCGGTGTAATTGGCCGTGTCGGTAAAGGTGCCCGACGGGTCGCACTGGTGGTCGAGGCTGATCGCGAGCGACAGCGATGCCGCAAAGGCATCGGAACAGCAGCGTTCGCCGCGCTGGTAGGTGATGATGGAGTTCGTACCGCGCCGGTCGAAGGCAATGGCAGCGTTCACGCCAACCAGTCGATCAGGCTCGTGTTCCGCCACAAAGCGAGAACCGAGGCCACCCCGCTCCTCGCCGCGATGAAAGACATAGCGGCCGGGTACCCCCGCTTCGATCATTTCTGTCATCAGCCAGACACCGGCTGTGCAATCGGCGCCAAGGCAATTGGACGGCGAGCCATCGGCGAGACGGACGATGCCGTGACCGTCGATCTGGAACTTCTGTGCTCCATCACGGCGATGGCACGTATCGACATGCGATGACCACAAAACGGGAGCGGTTCCGATCTGAAGCCAAAGATTGCCGAACCCATCCGCTTCCATTCCATGCGGCAACAGGAACCTCTCGATGAACTGGTGTTCAGTGACGCCGCCGTGAGGACGGCAAGTCCCAAGCATGGCGAAGAGGCGACGAAGTCCCGCATCAATCGGTTGAGGTTGAACCATAATGTCGTTCATGCGGCGTCGCGTTCCCCGACCGCTGCATTGTCGTTGTCGGCATTGGCAATATCGAAGTTATCGGCGAGGTCGTCGGGATCGCCTTCCTCCTCGAAGTACCAAGCCACCCAGGTCTCGCCATTCTTCAGTTCGACAAATTCGAAGACACTGGATTTGTAGAACTCGTGCGAACCGTCGCAATAGGTCGCGTGGTCATCGCGCTCGCCTTCAGCCCAGAGCTCGACATGGTTCGTCCCATCCTTGCGTCGAACGATGACCTCGCACTCCAAGCATTGACTGAAATACTCATCTGAGAAGTCCGAACAGAATGCGTCCTGGTCCCGGCACCCGTCACACCAGTGCTCATCGCCGACATCGTACAGCTCGCTGAAGTGTTCCTCGCAGCGTGCACAAGGGGAACGTTGTTCGAGAAGTCCAATGCCGTCGGTTCGACAGGCATCGTATGGTCCTTCAATTTGGAGCAAATGTTCGTCGACAACATCGAACGATCGACAACTGTCGAGATACGGCATGACAACCTGGTCGGGGTCATCGGGATTGGCGGGGATGCGGCGGATGCGAGCGCCGCTGAAGTCACCGGATTCATACCCCTCGCCTTCTAAGAGCCGTTCCAAGAGGGTTTCATCGCCATAGATGCGGCCGAACCGCTTGCGCTCCGGCCAAACCAGCGCACGCGCTGTCGGCGTGCCCTTCGGAGGTGTCGCATAAGCAAGTGCAAGGTCGCTGTCGCCGTAGACGCGCACCGGATGACAGGGAGAGGCATAGCTGGCCAACGGGTGTGACATGCAGCTCTGGGGACCGCTGAGATAGACCTGCTCGATCTCATCGGCGGTTCGCGCGAAGGCCAGTGTCGCAGGCTTTGGCACGCCGTTGACTAGCCGACGGATGGTTTCGGGGAGCAGCTCAGGATAGAACTGGGAGAGGTAGCGGCCAGGCCGAATTTGCGTCTGCCGATCGGTTTTGCCCTTGGCCGCGGTCTGTGTGTAGGCGATTAAACCTGGCTTGTCCGAAGACAGGTGCGCGTAATGTCCGGCGATGGGCGGAAGCTCATGAGCCCAGGGCACAGGCTCATAGGCGCCTACGGCAAATCGCGCTTCCTCGCGTAACTCCCACGGCAAGTCTCGCTCAGAAATAGACCGCGATGGTTCCAACGGCTCTAAGTTATTCCATCCGAATTCCAGATCGTGCTTCGAGAGTTCGGCATTGCAAATGATCGTACGTAGAATGGCCGCAGGATTGAACAGCGCCTCTTTACCGGAGATATTTGTCAAGACGGCTTTGATATCCGGTCGCACTGGTTGGGGATGCAGCTGGGCCAGCCGAGCGTGCGCGTTGGCGTAGGTCGGGGTATCCGTTAGAGGAAAAAGCACGAGTGCCCAGTCGATGAGAGCGCGGCAGGCGTGCGTGGGCGAGATCGGTACAATGGCCATGGAAAACTCCACCAAGAAAAAGAGATTTGAAAAAGCGAGTGAGCGCTACGCAGCGGAAGCAGGCCGCACCGGCGGCACTACCTCCTGAGCATCGGCGATGGCGACATCGATGGTGTGCGCGACGGTGTACTTGTCGTGCGGCGGACAATCGAAACGCCGGCCCGATCGCAGCATCGCGTAACGGGCGAGTTTCAGAGCCTCGATCAGCGCCGTATAACGGCGCCTTTCGAGGGTGATGACGGGATACTCTTCGGTCATGCGATGCCTCCATTGCGGGTGACATCGAAATCAAACCCACGATAGGAGCGCGGATCGCCGTCGCAGATGACGGTGAGGATTTCCGACGCGTCCTCGTCGGTGTCATCGACGAGGAGATAGCGGTCATCGGGATAGCGGACGCTTGCGTGTGAGGTCAGCATTAGAAGCCTCCTTCGATGACAGGAGCATTGGCTTCATCGGTTGTGGCGGCCTCGGCAGCATCCGGGATACGCAGGACCAATTCGGCGCCGTTGAGCGGCAGATAGTCGAGCTTCAGGTTGAAGCCCTTGCCGTCCTTGTGCGACCAGGCAGCGCCGATTTCCTGCCAGCGGCTTTTCTCGCCGCGTTTGGTGACGGCATAAGCGCGGTGCGTCGGCTTGTTGGATGGGTTTGTCATGATGTGACCTTTCTTCTTCGTGCTTTGAGGGCCGGAATTGGCGACCTCGTTGCTGCTTGCCCGTCACAGCGCCCGCATCGCGGTCACACGAGAAAATTGCTGGGGGACTGCGAGTTTGTGCTTGAGGGCGGCATATCTATTGCCGCCCGGCGCGGGGCCCCAGTGACTGGTCACGGGGTGCGCAAGCGCAAAGTCGTGGTGGGTCCAGCCATTTTGTCGTTGAAGTGCGGCCGCCATTGACGGCGTAAGCCGGCGCGCCGCGCGTCCGCCCTGGATGCGGCGATGTGAGAAAAGCAGGCAACATCAGAGGTCGTCATT
>JANNSA010000146.1:0-3989 GCA_031402115.1 Hyphomicrobiaceae bacterium
TTGGCCCCGTGCTCGCCGTGGTGCGCGCCCGGGACTATGACGAGGGCCTGAAGCTGGTCAACGACCACCAATACGGCAACGGCGTCGCCATCTACACGCGCGACGGCGACAGCGCCCGCGATTTCGCGGCGAAGTGCCGGATCGGCATGGTCGGCATCAATGTGCCGATTCCGGTGCCGCTCGCCTACCACACCTTTGGCGGCTGGAAAGGCTCCTCATTCGGCGACCTCAACCAGCACGGGCCAGATTCAATCCGCTTCTATACCCGCACCAAGACCGTCACCTCGCGCTGGCCCTCCGGCGTCAAGGAAGGCGCTGAGTTCAGCATGCCGCAGATGGGGTGAGCGCGGTGGAGTCGACAGCTGGATCGACCCAGCGCCATTCCGTAGCGTCAGACACGGAGCCACTACTTGAGCCCCTCACCGCAGAAATCTTCCCGCGCGCAGGTCGCGCTCGATGGCGTTGAGCCAGTCGTCAATAGGCGGGCGGGACTCGGCAGCTTCCATGGCAAGATCCTTCACGAACTGAAGTTTCATGATCAGATCATCGACCGACATGGTTTCGGCCGCCAGGATTTCGGCTTCCAGCTTGTCGATGGCGTGCTCGGTGTCAGGCGACCCGACACCGTCGCGGCTGATTGCGGCACGTAAATCCGCGCAGATCGTCCAATAACTGTTGGACAGTTGCTCGATCACTGCGACCTCGTCTTGATGTTCATCATCCACCTTGCAGCATCGCAACGCTAAATCAGGACTGTGTCGTGGCGAAGCAGAACCGTCCTAGGTGCCTACCCAGCCGCCGCGGACCATGCCGGCCGCTATAGCTATGGAGTTGAGAGCAGCCAAAGGTGACGCATGCGGCTGGAACAGCGGACGTTTGAAACCATTGATGCCTTGAAGCGGAGCACCACGCTGGATGCGCTGTTTGCGGTGTTGAGTGAAGGCGTTGCGCCACTCGGGTTCAGTTCTTTCCTGGTCACCGATGTGCCGCTACCCGGCGAGACGCTGAAGTCACAAGTTGTCTTGTCAGGTTGGCCGCCGGGCTGGCTTTCGCAGTATAGCGACCAGAATTATGCGCACGAGGATGTGGTCGTCCGCCGGATCAAAAGTTCTTGCCGGCCGTTCCGCTGGAGCGAGGCGTCGCAGGGCCGCCCGTTACGTCCGATCGAGGCGCGGATCATGGGCGAAGCCACCGAGTTCGGCATGCTGGACGGTTTCTGCGTGCCGGTGCACGGCGTCACCGGCTATCAGGCGTGCGTCTCGTTCGGCGGCAACCGGGTTGATCTGACCGGCCGGGAAGCCAGCGCCTTGCAACTGATCGGGCTGATCGCCTATGGCGAGGCGCGCGCCCGCCGTCTGAGGCACGGCAACGCCGAAGTCGTCGAGGACGCGGGACTGACTGCACGCGAGGTCGAAGTGCTGCGCTGGATCAGCCGCGGCAAGAGCAATTGGGATGTTTCGGTGATCCTTGGCATCAGCGAACGGACCATCGAAAAGCACGTCGCCGCCGCGTCAGTAAAGCTCAACACTTGCAACCGCGCACACGCCGTCGCGGAGAGCATACGCCTCGGCGTCATCCACTGACGAGTGAGGAAACCACCCATACCGGGATTCACCGCGACCTGACGAACTGTCTCCGACACAAGCGGAGGACAGCATGTTACTGGTCGTCACCAAGCGCAACGTCCGCCACCACCGTCGTTCCATGGAACAAGCCTACCGGCTGCGGCACCGCGTCTTCGTCGAACAGCTCGGTTGGGAGGCCCTGCGGCGCCCGGACGGTCGCGAGGTCGATCAGTTCGATACTGAGGACGCGATCCATCTGCTGATGCTCGAAGGTGACGAAGTGGCCGGCTACAGCCGTCTGCTGCCCGCGACCGGCCCAACTTTGTTGCGCGATGTCTATCCGCATCTCGCCTTCCTGCCGGCGCCTTCGGACCCGTCGACGATGGAATGGACGCGCTACGCCATCGACCCGCGTTGGCGCGGTGAACGGGCGATCGACAATGTCGGCAGCCGGCTGCTGTGCGCGGTACTGGCTTACGCCTTCCAGCAAGGCGTTGAACGGCTCTCCATGCAGACCGATCCGATCTGGATCGCGCGCTTCAACGACCTTGGCTTTGCCGTCGATCCGCTTGGCCTGCCGACCGAACTGGACGGTGCGCCCGTGATCGCCATGACCGTGGCGCTGACCAAACCAGGTCTCGACAAGTGCCGCCGTCTGTTGCGCCTGCGCGACGAACCCGCCATCCGCGACCGTTCAACGCCCGTCGCGCCGCCGCGTCTGCTGCAATAGCTCTTTGAACGAACACGGTGCCAGAAAACTCTTTCCACTCGCTAGCCATCGATTGCCTTGGGCATGGGAGCCAATATTTCCTTCCCCATGCCAAACAGTTCCGCATCTGGAAATCTTGTCCTGGTTCTCGGCGATCAGCTGTCGCCGGAACTGTCGTCGCTTGCCGCCGCTGATCCGGCGACCGATTATGTGCTGATGGTCGAGGTCGCCGAAGAAGCGACCTATGTGCGCCATCACAAGAAGAAGATCGCGCTGATCCTGGCAGCGATGCGGCACTTCGCGGCTGAGTTGACAGCGGCTGGCTGGCGCGTCGACTATGTGACGCTCGACGATCCCGGCAATACCGGCAATTTTGACGGCGAGGTCGCGCGCGCCGTAGCTCGGCACCACACGGCCCGCATCATTGTCACCGAACCCGGCGAATGGCGGGTACTGGAGATAATGCGCCGTTGGCCGGCTGTGCTTGGCATGCCCGTCACCATCCTGCCCGATGACCGGTTCGTCGCCTCGATCGACATGTTCAAGTCCTGGGCCGGTGACAAGAAGCAGCTCCGCATGGAGTATTTCTACCGCGAGATGCGGCGCAAGACCGGTCTGCTGATGCAAGGCCCGGAGCCTGAAGGCGGCCGCTGGAACTTTGACGCCGACAATCGCAAGCCCGTGCCCAAGGGCATGCGCTTTCCGACCCCTTTGCGGCATTCGCCCGACGCTGCAACGCGCGACGTGCTCAAACTGGTTGCCGATCGATTTGCCGGGCATTTCGGTGATCTGGAACCGTTCTGGTTTCCAGTCACGCGGACGCAAGCCGAAGCCAGCTTCGCGCTGTTCGTCAGCCAAGCCCTGCCAAGCTTTGGCGACTATCAGGACGCCATGGCCAGCGGCGAGCAGTACCTGTTTCATGGCGTCGTGGCGCTGGCCATGAACATCGGCCTGCTTAATCCTTTGGCGATGTGTCAGCAGGTTGAAGCTGCCTATCACGATGGCCAAGTGCCGCTGCCCGCTGCCGAGGGCTTCATCCGCCAGATCATCGGCTGGCGCGAATTTGTGCGTGGCATCTACTGGCTGAAAATGCCCGGCTACACGGACCTCAACTATTTCGGCAACACGCGCGCCCTGCCCTGGTTCTATTGGAGCGGCGAGACAGACATGGCCTGCCTCGCCGCCGCTATCGGTCAGACCAAAGCGGAGGCCTACGCGCACCATATCCAGCGGCTGATGCTGACGGGTAATTTCGCGCTGATCGCCGGCATTGCGCCTAGCGAGGTGCACGCCTGGTATCTGACGGTCTACGCCGACGCGTTCGAGTGGGTCGAAGCGCCGAATACACTGGGCATGAGCCAGTTCGCCGACGGTGGCTTGCTGGGGTCGAAACCCTATGTGTCTTCAGGGGCTCGCGCAGCGGGTTGGCGGTCACGGCGCCCGGCTTCCAGCCGATGTCGAGACCGGCAAGGTCCGACATCTGGAACGGGCCCATCTTGAAGCCGAAGGCGTTGAAGGCTGCATCGATCTCCCACGGCATCGCACCCTGCTTCAGCAGGTGCTGCGCCGGCAGGCCGCGCTTGGAGAGCATGCGGTTGCCGATGAAGCCGGGGCAGACGCCCGCGAGCGCGGCGACCTTGTTGATCTTCCTGGCGAGGTCCATCGCGGTTGCGACCACGGAGTCGCTGGTGTGCCGCGCGCGCACGATCTCAAGA
>JANNSA010000147.1:0-2404 GCA_031402115.1 Hyphomicrobiaceae bacterium
CACGCGGCAAGCCTGCCAGCCCGATAGCGCCGCGCCCCAGCCCAGTGCTCAAGCTCTTGATGGCGTCAACTCCGGTTTCGCCCCATGTGGGCGCATATCCCGGCTTATCGCCCTTCACGGCGGGCATTGTTTCACGTGGAACATTTGCCAAGCCGATCTTGCCCGCGAACTGGTCAAACGGCATGTCCGAATAGAATTTCTTATGCAACGCGCCAGCGAGTTGATCATCGCTCATGTCATTGTATTGCGGATATTTGGCGCGAACTTCCTGCATAGTTGGCATGGTGTTACCTCAATCCGAGCGGGTCGTCGGGGATCGTCGTTCCGGTGTCAACGCCGCCCTGTTGCGCCGTCGCCTCAAGATTGCGAACCTTCTGTTCAATAAAGGCCTCCAAGACGGCCTTCTTTTCTGCCGGTGACTTGTTCGGATCGCCAAGAGTTTCCCGCAGATTATCCCCTTCTTTGACCGTGAATTGTGCGCCGAACGTGTCACGGAGCATGGGCAGCACTTGGTTGTCAACCATAGCAACATATTTCGCCCGCGCGACCGCAGCAGGGAGGGGCGGCAGTCCCAACTCTTTTCTGGTGCGGTCCCTGTACTGTCCCGCAGTCGTATAGGTAGCTTGATCGGCAAGCACAGTCAGCTCACCCACAACTGTCCGAAGCCCCGGCAATTTGCTTGAGAGACTGGAATAAAGCGCCGCCGCTTCTCCCTTGTCCGCGCCAATTTTCTTCTGGACTTCCGCGCCAGCAATATCTTTTGGCGTTACTGCCCCAACCGGGGCTCCGCCGCGCGAACTGAATGCACCTACGCCGGTTCCCAAATCCTGGAAACTGACCGGCGGTTGAGGAAGAACCCCGCCAGGGAATTGTATTCTGGCAGGAGCGCCGCCGCCTGCATTGGGCTGATATAGCTCATATTGCTGCGTTTCAGGGTTCATGGTCCAAATGGGATTCAGCCCATATTTTCCCCCGTCGCCGCCTCCCATTAATGATTTCACATATATTTCGGGGAATGCTTGAGCCAATGCCTTCATATTCGGATCATCGACACCAGCGGCAATCGCGTCCTGATATTCCCACTCCGTGGCCTTCCGCGCCCGTTCCTTGGCCTGCCAGTCCTCATCGCGCTTTTCGCCCGCCATCTTGTAGCCGAGCAATGCCTTCTGCTGATAATCGCCAACGGCCTGATCGCTGCCCTCAATGCCGCCCTGCACGGCGCTGCCGAGCGTGGTGCCAAAGTTGATCGGCGTCTTGGACGGCCCCTGGTTCATGAGGCCCTGACCCAAGCCGCGCACCATGCCCCAAAGCTGCTGCTTTGCCGCTTGGCGGGGATCGTAATACTGCCCGAGCAAAGCCTGCATCTGGTTCTGCTGGGGATTTTGGAACATGCCGAGAGGACCGTTTGCCATTTACATCCTCCCCATCTGCATAAGTCCGGCCCCGTTGCTGGCTGGCGCAAACATGCTTCCCATGCCGCTGCCAATCATGCCGCCGATAGGCCCGCCCATGACGGTGCCAACTGCGCCAAGAGCCGGTCCTACAAGCCCCAACAGCGGATTCTGCTGATAGATCGGCGGCGCGATTGTCGTCGTCTTGCCGTACTGTCCGGCCCCGGTGATGCCTTGGAGATATTGCATGAGCGCCTCTTGTGGCATTCCGCCGATGCCGAGAAGCGATTGCGCCTGCCCGGCTTCCATGCCCGGCAATGCGCCCGCCGCCATGTTCATCTGCGATTGCGCGGTAGGGGCATAGGCTTCCGTCAGGCCCCTTGTAGCGGTGTCTGTGTGAAGCCCAGAGCCATAGCGCCCCGCGCTCGAAAACATGGAATTGACCGCAGGCAGCACCTTTGATTGGACATTCTGGAACAGTGCGTCATTCGGCCCGCCCTCAAGCGCACCCTGCCAATAATTCTTGGCTCGATTGAAGCCGGAATTGGGATCGCTCCCCATGTTCCTGATCCCGGCCATGCCCGCCTGCTGGTCCGGGTTGAAGCCTGCCCGGTAAAGGCCCTGAGCGCCGCTCATAGCCTCTTTGAGGTATGGCTGCTGCTCTTTCCAAGGCTCCGCTTCCGCCGTTGTCTTCTGTTCAACCTTTTTCGCGCCCATGGCTATATTTCCTTCTCAAGCGTGACGTGTGTAATTTTGTAATCTTTCATCAGCCGCCGCCATCCTATGCGGGCGCGGTCCACAACGACGGCGCGGCAACCGTTCTCTTTCGCCCAAGCCTCAATCGTTGCCATGTATCCAAGCCAGCGGTTTATTCCCGACCCAGCCGCAGCCCAAACATTGCAAACCTTGCTGCCGTCTTTCAGGATGCAAATCTCAGTGACCACAACGGCCTTGATCTCGTCGCCTTCCATGACCGTCCAAAGTTGCGCTAGTTTCAACAGCAGGCATTCAAG
>JANNSA010000148.1:0-1776 GCA_031402115.1 Hyphomicrobiaceae bacterium
TGCCGGTTTCCAGCACCGCCTCCCCGGCACTGCCGGCGGAAAGCCGGATACCCACCGATGACCGGCACCGCTCCCGCGCCGGACCGGCCCACCGCGCCCGTCAGCGTCGTCATCCCGTGTTTTCGCTGCGCAGAAACCATCGATCGCGCCGTCGATTCGGTAATTAATCAAAGCATCATGCCCCGGGAAATCCTGCTGATCGACGATGCCAGCAGCGACAACACGCTGGCAGCCCTGCACAAACTGCAGGCGCGGCTGGGCAATAGCCTCGTCAAGATCATTGCGCTACCCGAGAACCGGGGCGCAGCTGCGGCACGTAATGCCGGATGGGATGCGGCATGCACCGAATTTGTGGCATTTCTTGACGCCGATGATGCCTGGCATCCGAAAAAGCTTGAGTTACAGCTTCATGCCATGTCCACACATCCGGGCACAGCTTTGTCCGGACATCGGGCTGGAATTTCCTCTGCGCTTCCCGATCCCGGACCTCCCGACAGCATTCCAGTCGAAAGAATAACTTTTCGGCAACTGCTTCTTGCCAACCGGTTCATCACGCCGTCCGTGTTGCTGAAGCGCACCCTGCCCTTCCGCTTTCGCGCCGGGCAGCGACACATGGAGGACCACCTGCTGTGGATGCAGATTGCGGCCAGCGGAGCACTTGTTTTGCGACTGGATGCCAAACTGGCCGTTACCTTCAAGCCGGCTTATGGAGCAACGGGCTTGAGCAGTAATCTTTGGCAGATGGAAAAAGCGGAATGCGCCAATTACCTGCAGCTCGCGGGGGATGGCGCCATTTCATACATTTCCGCGTTTGCGCTCTGCGTTTACTCGGCCCTGAAATTCCTCAAGCGCATCGCTGTCGTTACGGCGCGGGGGGCGCGCACGGCGCACTGATCAGCTCAGGCGCTCCAAGCCGGTCATCTCGCCGTGGTTCAACCGTATCAGGGCGTTACAGTTCTTGCGGATGAGCTTTTCATCGTGGGAGGCAAGAAAAAGGATTTTCGAGCGGTCAATCATGTCCTTCAGGCGCTGCTGGGCCTTTTCGTAGAACGACGTATCGCCCACGCTCAACCATTCGTCCATGACGATAATGTCCGCCGGCACGCTGGTCGAAATGGCAAAGGCCAGCCGCATGTACATCCCGCTCGAATAAGTGCGCAGCGGCATGTGCAGGTAATCGCCGAGCTCGGAGAACTCGGCGATGCCATCGACCATCGCCGCAATTTCCTTTGGCTTGAGACCCATGACAATTCCGCGAAGGTAGATGTTTTCCAGTCCCGTCGCTTCCGCCTCCATACCGACCGCGATGCTGAGCATCGAAGAGAGCTTGCCCTGGACATTGATCTCTCCGCTTGTCGGCTCATAAGCACCCGCGATGACACGCAGCAAAGTCGATTTTCCCGAGCCGTTATGCCCGACAATTCCAACCCGATCGCCTTCCCCGAAGGAAAAACTGACGTTATTGATTGCACGAACAACCACACGATCCGCGGCATCGCGCGCCAGGATGCCGCCCGTCGCGGCCCTGATGAAGGTGTTCTTCAGGGATCGGCTTTGAGCGCCGTAGATCGGGAATTCGACGACGACATCTGTGGCGACAACCTTTGACATGAATCAGACCCAATAGGCGATGCGCGCCCGGAACCTGGCGAACACGGCAAGCGCAACCAGATAGCCGCAGCAGGTGATGGCGATAACCACGAGCCAGGACACCGTCGGAATTGCGCCACCCAGCAATGGCTGGCGCACGATTTCAAGAAAATGAAAAAGCGGATT
>JANNSA010000149.1:0-2489 GCA_031402115.1 Hyphomicrobiaceae bacterium
ATGAACGGATTGGCGTCGGTGATTTTCCGCGTAACGGGGTCGAGCAGCAGCACGCCGTCCTGGGCCGCTTCGAACAACCGCCGATACCGAATTTCGGAGATGCGCACTTTTGCATCAATGTCCGCTTGTTCAGTAAGGCCAAGCGCGGCAGGCCCTTCCCTCGGCGACGTCACGGATCTGTCTTGGGCGGCGCGTGCCGATGTTAAGGTCGTCGTGCGTGTAGGGATCTCGCGAATGACTTTGGCAAAGCCGCTCGGCTTTCCATCGCGACCATGCAGCACTGTAATCACAACTTCCGCCAGAAACCGTGTCCCATCCTTGCGAACCCGTTCGGCCACCAAGGCCAGTCTTCCATTCTGCGCTGCTAGGTCAAGCTTGCTCATAGGCTGACCTTGCTCGGACGTCCCGGGCACGTGAAACATCGAGAAGTGCTTACCGACGATGTCACTCGCCGCCCAGCCGTGAATACGCTCGGCCGCCGGGCTCCAGTTGACGACCAGACCGGCGTTGTCGATGACAATGACGGCATCGTCTTTGCTTTCAATTGCCAATGTTTCGCTCCTCGCAAAGACACTTGAAACGGCCGTGACGCCGTCACGCCCCCCACGACCCCCGGCGGTGGCGGATGCGAGCGCGGGTGAGCACACCCGCTCCGGGACAAGCCGATGAGACGCTGGCTATCATGGCTCGATGTTTAGCCGAGTGACCGCTCGATCTCGGCGACCGTGGCCTTCGTCAGCGTCTTGTGCGCCTCGCGAACGATCCGGGCCTGCACCTCCTTGTGCAGGAGCGGACGGATCTGGCCGAGCGTTTGCGGGTCGGCGATCAGCACCAGCGCCGTAAAATCATTGGCGTGGACGCGGCGGTAGAGCTCGTGGGCCAGCTGCTTGGTGAAGGTCGCTTCATTGGTTTCCTGGTGCGACGAATCTTTCGGCCGATGCCCGGAAGGACCGTCGCTCCCCAAATGCGAGGGCTTCAGCTCGCCTTCGCTGGCGAGCTGAAGCTTGCCGGTATCTCCGGTGTTGCGGAAGAAGCGGGCTCCCACGCCATCGGCTACCACGACCAGGGCCTTGTGAGGAATGTCGAGAGGCATGGTCCATCTCCTTTCAGATCTCAGATCGGATTCAAGCGACCCTTCGGACGAACTGGATCAGGATCAGCAACAGCACCGCGCCGATTGTCGCCGACACAATCTGGCCGAGAATTGCACCGCCGGGAAACAGGCCAATCTGCGGTAGCAGCCAACCACCGAAGAACGCGCCGGCGACGCCGACGGCAATGTTGCCGATCGTGCCGAAGCCGTAGCCCTTGACGACCAAGCCCGCAAGAAAGCCGGCTGCGGCACCGATGAGCAGGAGGATAATGAGGGATTCTAACTGCATAGAATTTCTCCGTTTGTTTGAGCAGTTGCTGCTAGAGGAGAATGAGCGGGCGCTCCTTCACTGACCGAGCGCCTGCCCACTTAACCGATGCGACGTGTCAAAGCGCCTTCGGCGTGTCCTTATTCATCGCATCGATCTTTCGGACCGCCTGATCCTTGAGCCCGCCAACCGCATCGGATGCCTTGCTGCCCAAACCGGCGGCGATATCGCGGACATTGTCGAAGGTCGTCTTCTCGGTCGCCTCGAACGTGGGAGCATGCATAAGCTCATTCCGGCCGAGGCTTACGGCAATCCGGCGGGCACCCTCCGCACCGGTATCGATGGTCAATGATGAAAACGGTATCGCGACCATCTTTTCTCCCATACCGAGAAATCCGCCCACGCCGAGCACCGCGGAGCTGATCTGCCCCTTGTTGTCGAACACCAGGTCATTAATGTCACCAACCGTCTGACCCTCGGCGTTCTGAACACTGGCGCCGAGGAAAACCCGGGCAAGCCACTGGTCATTCGCTTGCTTACCGACGAAATCCTGTATGGCCGACTGACCATTCGATGACACGACGCCATTTCCAGCTACTATGGCACTCATAACATTCTCCATTCATGATTTGCATTGATGGATATCAAGCGCCCGCGTAGCAGGTAAGTTCCGATCGGCATGGGTGCCTCGCTCGTCTGGCAATGTCGCTTCGGCATTGCGCCGATTCACGCCGCTGCTTTGGCCGCGACTTTCTTCGTCTTGCCTCCTGCGTTGACAGCAGTGACCGCAAGGTGCGTAAGGGTATGATCCGCGGCTTTCTCTTGGTCCAGTATTCCAGACAGCAGGTCGTGTGCGTCGGACTCTCCCATCGCCTTTGCCCATTCGCGCAGGGTACCATAACGGGCGATTTCGTAGTGTTCGATCGCCTGGCAGCAGCCGATAAGCGCGGCATCCTTGGCGACGCCCGGCTCAGCCTCCTCGATGACGCCCTCACATTCCTTGACCAGGCCTTCGATGGCGTCGCACTTCTTGCCTTCGGGCGTCTTTCCAAGGCTCTTGAATACTTTCGAAAGAACCTGAATCTGTTCCTGGGTTTCCTTCAAGTGGGACTGCAGGGCGGCCTTGAC
>JANNSA010000150.1:0-10249 GCA_031402115.1 Hyphomicrobiaceae bacterium
CTCTCCCCATGAAGAATGGGGAGAGGGGGCAGGGCGCCGCGCATGCTCTCGATCATCATCATCGCCTCACCACAGCCTCGGTGGGCGGCCGTGGAAGGCGTCGTCCAACAGCGCACGGATGCCGGCACGGTCGATCGGGCGCGGGTTCCAATAGGGGTTGGCGGTAGCGAGTGCGGCGGCGCGATCGAGGTCAGCCTCGCGCATGCCGATTTGCGCCAGCGACGTTGGCGCGCCAATAGCCACCGCCAGCGCGTGCAGGCCGCCAGCGGCATCAGGTGCGCCCAGCGCGCGGGCGATCCGCGCCATCGCCTCGGGCACGGCGGGGGCGGTGAAGGCGGTGGCGTGCGGCAGCACCACCGTATGCGTTGCAGCGTGCGGCAGATCGAACGCGCCGCCGAGGGTGTGGCAGAGCTTGTGGTGCAACGCCATGCCGACGGCGCCGAGCGACGCGCCGCACAGCCAGGCGCCGTACAGCGCATCCGCGCGGGCAGCGAGATTGCCGGGTTCGCGCACGATCACCGGCAGCGCAGCGGCGAGCGCGCGGATACCATCCTCGGCCATCAGCGACACCACCGGATTGCGATCCTGCGCATACAGCGCTTCCACCGCATGGGCGATGGCGTTGATGCCGGAGGTGGCGGACAGGCCAACCGGCAGGGTCAGCGTCAGATCGACATCATAGATGACGGTTTCCGGCTGGATCCGCACATCCCGCCTGGTGGTTTTGACGCCGCCCGCCGTCTCGCCCAGGATCGGTGTCATCTCGGAACCGGCATAAGTGGTGGCGATGGCGATCTGCGGCAGATCGGTGCGGAAGGCGATGGCCTTGCCGAGGCCGATCGTCGAACCGCCGCCAAGCGCGATGCTGCCATCGATGCGCTCAGCTGCCACCACGGCCATGGCGCGCTCCGTAACGTCCACGGGCGTATGCATGGTGGCGCCATCGAACACTGCGGCGGCGCGGGCGCCGAGCAATTGCACCAAGTGTGCGCCGGTCGCGGCCTGCTGCGGTGTGGTGATGACCAGCGCGCGGGCGATGCCGAGCCGCTCGGCCTCGGCCGCGACCTGCGCCAGCGTGCCGTGTCCGAACACCACCCGCGACGGCAGCCCCCGCCAGATGAACGGCGCCACGCTCATGCGGCGGCTCCCGCGTCCCTGCCATGGGCCAAGGCGGTGCGGGCGTAAAGGGCGCGCAGGGCATGCAAGGCGTCAGCCGACGGTGATGGCGTTTCGCTGAGATTGGCAGCGAAGCGGATCGGCCAGGCGGTTGCGGCGATCACTTCGTCGCGCGTCGCGCCCGGATGTACGCTGACGACTTCCAGTTCCAGCGTGTCATCGGCCGGCTGCATCACACAGAGGTCGGTGAACACGCGCGTTGTGCCCTTGCCCGGCCGCCGCGCCAGGTTCGGGTCGCCACGCCCCGAGCCGTGACCCATTGAGGTCACGAAGTCGAGCTTGCTCACGAACGCCTTGGGGTTTTGCCGCATGATGACGAACACCTCGTGGGCATTGGCGGCGATCTCGGGCGCGCCGCCGCCGCCGGGCAACCGCACCTTTGGCTTGTCGTAGGCACCAATGACCGTGGTGTTGAGGTTGGCGAAGCGATCGATCTGCGCGCCGCCGAGGAAGCCGACATCGATGCGGCCACCTTGCAGCCAGTAACGGAACATCTCCGGCACGCTGACCGTGGTGTCCGCCGTCTCGCACAACTCGCCGTCGCCGATGGAAAGCGGCAGGACATCGGGCCGCGTCGCAATGGTCCCGGACTCATAGATCAGCACGGCTTCAGGCGCATGCGTCAGCCGCGCCAGATTGGCCGCCGCCGACGGCAGCCCGATGCCGACGAAACACACATTGCCGTTGACCAGGGCGCGTGCGGCGGCGGCGGTCATGAACTCGTCGCGCGTGCAAAGGGAGGTCATGGGGTGTTCTCCCTGCTTCCTCTCCCCTCGCGTCCTTCACGCGAGGGGAGAGGGTCGGGGTGAGGGGCCGGGCTTGCGCCGGCGCCGTAGGGCCCGGTTCCGGCCTTGCCGCCGCTGGCTCCGGCGTTCGTGGCGGGCAAGGTCCGAGCCCGCTGCCGCCCCTCACCCCGCCCCTCACCCCATCGCTGAAGAAGCGATGGGGAGAGGGAGCAGGGCGAAGTCCCCTGAAATGGTGCCATGACGCTCATAGCCGCCTCCGGCCATGGCGGGCGAAGGCTTCCGGGCCGACGCCGCGCACGTGTGTGTCGATCCATGCCGTAAACGTCGCGCGGTCGCGGGCGATGGCGTCCCATGCCTTGTAGAAGGCGTTGGCGCGCGGGTAATAGCCGTGCGCGTAAGACGGGTAAGCGCCGCCCGGTACATGAGCGATCGCGGCGATCGTCCAGTGCGGCAGCAGGCAGCAATTGGGGTGCTGATCGAGATCATCGACGATCTCTTCCACAGTCACGATGGCCGCACGCCGGGCGCCGAGGATCGCCTCCTTCTGCACGCCGATGATGCCTTCAATCAGCGCGTTGCCTGCACGGTCTGCCCGCTGCGCGTGGACAATGGCAACATCGGCGCGGATCGCCGGCACCGTCGCCAGCTGTTCGCCGGTGTAGGGGCAGGTGATGGCGCGAATGTTCGGATTGATGCTTGGCAGGTCCGAGCCAATGAAGCCGCGCAACACCGCAAACGGCAGGCCCGCCGCACCCGCCTCATAAGCCATGGCAAGCGCGGCGTGGCTGTATTCCTCGAGAGCCAGAGCCCGCGGCCAGCCCTGCTCTACGGCATCGCGCAGCCGGTGCAGCGAACCGACGCCAGGATTGCCGCCCCACGAGAACACCAGCCGGGCGACCGCGCCAGTGCCGATCAGCTGGTCGTAGATGATGTCCGGCGTCATCCGCACCAGCGTCAGGTCGCGGCGGCCCTGGCGGATCAGCTCGTGAGCCGCCGCGAACGGGATGAGATGTGTGAAGCCCTCGAGGACCAGGGTGTCGCCGTCCCGCACGTGGGTGGCGATCGCTGTCTTGAGATCGAGGATCTGCGCCACCCGCCACCAACTCCCGAACGCCAATGAGTATTCCGCGTTGCTTCGCGTTACCCGCAGAGCCCGTGCCGATAGAGCGCAGGCGTTTTTTCTTGTCAAGGTAAAGTTGCGCTGAACGCACAAACGTGCGATAAACGCACAATGTTTGATCCTATGGATAGTGGCGCTGCCATCACCACCGCCAACTCGGCGCTCGGCCGCGACTTCGTCGAATCGCTCGCCAAAGGCTTGCATGTGCTCGACGCGCTGGGCGCCGCGCCCGACGGCCTGACGATGACCGAGACTGCCGAACGCACGGGCCTCAGCCGCGCCGCCAGCCGCCGTCTGCTGCTAACCCTGGTTGAACTCGGCTACGTCCAGCAGCAGCGCCGCGCCTTCAAGCTGACCGCCCGCGTGCTGTCGCTCGGCAGCGCCTATCTGCGTGGCACGCCCTTGTGGGAGTTGGCGGAACCGGTAATGCGGCAGCTGTCGGGCGAGCTCGGCGAGTCTTGCTCGGCGGCGGTCCTCGACGGCCATGACGTGATCTATGTTGCCCGGGTGCCGGCCCGCCGCATCATGTCGGTCACCTTGACGGTCGGCGCCCGCTTGCCCGCTTACTGCACCTCACTCGGCCGCGTGCTGCTGGCCGGCCTGACGCCGGCCGAACTCGGCACCTGGCTGCACCGGGCCGAACTGCGCGCCCACACCGAACACACCATCACCGGCCGCCACCAGCTGATGGATCGGATCATCGCCGCCCGCCGCGATGGTTTTGCCTTGGTCAGCGAGGAGATGGAGATTGGCTTGCGATCGCTGGCCGTGCCGATCAACAACCGCGACGGTCAGCCGATCGCCGCGCTCAATGTCAGCGTCGTCGCCAGCCGCACAACGCCAGAGACCATGCGCGACAGCTTCCTGCCGCGCATGGCTGGTGCCGCTGCCGAGATTAGCCGCCTTGCTGCGGTGCAAACCAGTGATGCAGCTCAGCCACAATTATCACCCCTTAGGTATGGATAATATATATCGATATCAGAACGTTATTGCTTCGTTCAGAATAACTCAGCAAGATCATGCGCAGTTCCCCCAAGGCTGGGCCGCTTGGCCACGGCCCGTTCCACGAGGTCGCCCATGTCTCTGTCGCGTAGCCTGCACGTGCTCATTGCCGGCATTATGGTTGCCGGTGGCTCCCTATCGCCACTCACCATTGAGCCGGCCGATGCCGCGCGCAAGAAGGTGAAGATCCAACGGGCTGTCCGGCTTGCCGCTTGCAATCCAGGAACGTTCCATTCGGAAGCTCGCGTTGGCGCCCGCTGCTGCTTCTCGGACGGCCACTCGCATTACGGCGCCGGCGATACGGAAATCTCCAAGGAACGCGCGATGATGTCGGCGGCCCGCGCCTGGTCCAGCTTCACAGTCTGGGAATACGGCCGCAGCTACGGCAACGCCAGCATCGCCATCGCCAAAAACATGCAATGCAGCGGCGGCGGCCGCGCCTGGACCTGCAGCTTCGAAGCTACGCCCTGCCGATGATCAACAGCGACGGTTCTCCTGTCATGGCGAGGCGCCCCCTGCGGGACGCCTCGCCATGCAGCGACCTGCCATCATCGGCATCTCAGTTCGCAATCATCGCCGATTCCGGCCGACACCGACGGCAACTGTAGCAGGCGGTCGGCCCGAATTCAGTGAGACTGGGCTCACAATATTGGCAACTGACCTGCAATCATCGGCCCCGACCCACATTGCGTGCAACAGAAGGACCGCTGCCCGAGTAGCAGAGGAACATTGAGCCGGATTGGCTGTGGCACGAGTATTGGGTGCGCGCGCGCTCGGCGAACGCGTCAGCAGCACCACAGTAAGCGGACAATCGGCTGCGTTGCAGCGAAGTGCTGCTATGGGCCAGGAACAGACATTGGCGTTGCCAGCCAAATTACACTAAGATGTTAACTGTCAGCGTGCCGTTGAACGGGAGCAGCAAAATTGCGGACTGCATTGTCGGCCAAGAAGATCCTTATAATGGGACTTCCCGGGGCAGGCAAAACCACATTAGCCAAACTGGTAGCGGAACAACTCGGTGCCGTTATGTTTAATGCCGACTCGGTGCGAGCGAACATCAACAAAGATCTAGGATTCGCGATCGAAGATCGAATCGAACATGCCAGGCGAATGGGTTGGCTGTGTGACACTGTGTTAGCTGCTAATTGTTCTGTGATCGCAGATTTTGTCTGCCCGACACCCGAGACACGTGCTGCATTTGGCACTTCGTTCGTCATCTGGGTAGATCGAATTAAAGTTGGTCGATACCAAGATACCAACCGCATTTTTGTGGCGCCAGAGTATTACGACATCCGCGTTACCGAAATCGGATCGCCTCAGCTTTGGGCGGAAACAGTTTTGTCTCAGCTGACACTCTAGTGTTTAGCATAAGACCCTACACAAAGCGATTCGGCATTCACACAGGTGCTGCAGACAAGAAATTCTGCTTCACGTACTCCGTGATTGCAGTGCGCGCCAGAGGCGTTACGCCCGAATGGTACGCAGCTGCCTCAAACGTCAATACCTTGAAGCCACGTCCCTCATTTTGTCTTATGTCTGAGGTTTTGACTTTGGTAACGAGGAAGACGGTACTTTGAATTTCACTTCCGTCAGGCTCAAAAAACCGAACGTCTGCGAGCGGATTCTGATCGTCGAACGAAATTTCCATTCCGGTTTCTTCTAAGATCTCTCTTTTCGCTGCCGCTGCAATAGTCTCATTTGTGTATCTGCGACCGCCAAACAACCCGATGCGTCCGGAATTATATATGTTCTCTCCTGCGTCACGTTGCTGGAGGATAAAGCATCCATCGTCAGTCACCAGTAGGGCCCCACAAAAATGCCGCGCCACTGCTGGACCTCCAGTCGATACCGAGAAATTTCCTGGACGCTCACGATGCTCAACACTCACCTTGTTTTCCCTAACCTCAATCGTCTGTTTGATGTGCACATATTTGTCGTCTTCCAGATCCTCAGTTACATTTAAGTAAGGCGCAATATAACATCGCGCACCAATTGAGATATCGGGACTAATGATCGTATGAGGACCAATAAACGTGTTTGGCCCAATACTACATCCGATCTTAGATACTTCGCCACTTTTTGTCTGCACCGGTGTTTTGTCGGCTCTCGTTGTTGCGGTCAACACGAATGCAGAAAGAGTACTGTTGGCGGCGATAATGCTACGCGAAAAATTTACGTAATGAGAAATTCTTGTGGAAGGCCCGATGACGCATTCATTGCAGTAACAATGATTTCCAACAACCGAATTCTGAGCCAAGAAAACGCTCCGTCGCAAAACAGAATAGTTTCCCACGACTGATTGCTTGCCAATGTATGCGGGGCCGAATATAGAGGCATTTGGCAGAATTTGCGCACCTGCGTCAATTGCCACATTTCCACGAATAGTCGCCGTTGGGTCCACCTTCGCAGTTGGGTGAACGAAGCTCGGTACGTTGCGCAGGTAATGAAGAATTTCAGTTCGCAATTTTAGTAGTTGTACACCACTGGAATTTGCGCTGACGCCGTCGAAAATCCACAACTGGCTGGAAGCAGAAACCCAATTCATGAACTTTGCAAATTCTACACTCATCCGCGGCTCCGCAGGCAATCCAACATCTCGTATTCAGGCGTCAAGATCTGCTTTAGTTCTGCGCGCAAATCGCTGGCGATTTGAGTTTCAAATGCCATGGCGTGAGAGTGCCGAGGCGCAAGAGGCAATGCCAGTTCCCGACCTAGATCGGCGATGCCAACGTCGTAGTTATCATTGAAGAAGTATTTGCTGCACCTTCGCGCACCCGCTAGAGCTTCACTCACTCGACAACGATCTGAAAACATATATAACTGAGCGAAAAGGCGCTCTTTTGGCATATTGTTACTGAATTCAACAATGTTATTTCCAAGCCACGAACGTTCCAACGCAAGCCAAGGGCGATTGGAGCCGTCAGCAACGAGTCTATTTACCATTCGGTAATGAGACATAATACGCTCAAACGGGTCGCGAAAAATTGTTACCGTAAATGTATTGCTTGGAAGCTTCAGGGTGTGAGACGGGAAATGCGAGAAACCATAGAAATATGCTCCAGCAATCAATTCGCCTCGATTGGCACCAACGTAACGCACTCCATCTAAACATATAATCTTGTCTTTACTCGCCCTAACCACCTCAGACGCCGTGCCGGGAAACGCTGAATGCAGCTGAAAGAAGGTTTCATTCAGTGACGTGCCTCCAACCCGGCGGATGTGGTAAAAATATATGCGATCGTAACCAGCACTCCTAAGTGCAGCCCAGTGTGATGACATTGACGGGCGGTTCCGAATATCGTCCTCGCACTAAGGTCCACCAGCGGGAGTGGTCTGCTGGTCTCCGGCCGCCACACACCGCTCGCGAACGTAGACCGAACTGTCAGGGCCGGGCAAGTACTGCGAGCTCGACACGTCCGCTCCGGGTCAATCACGCCGGTCGGCATGTATCCGACTGAAGGTCGAAGTACCCCCGAAAGCGACAGCCAAACGAACGAAGACGGAACGGCGACGCGATAGCTTCTGCTCCGGACTTGACGGGCCGCTGGCGAACTGGATCGATGGTCCACTGCGCGAAGTCGCTGCGCGACGGCCCGCTGAGGCAGGCCCTGGAGCCGATGGGCCGGCGTCCAGTCGACACGGTAACCAGCTGAGAGAACAGGGGTAACGGGGCGGGGAGCCCCAGCTTGAGGATCGCGGTCTCGTCAACCTCACTCAAGGACTGGAACGCCCCATGACCAAGCCGGGACTAACCAAGCGCAACACCGCCTCGCCGCTGCGCCAGCGCATGATTGAGGATACGGTTGCCCGCCTCCTGCAACTCTTCGACGCCGGCCTCCAGTGCGTGGCAACGACATCGCTGGCCGACGTCCGATAAACCGGCACTAAACAAGAACTTAGAGTCCTTAAACGATTCGACGAAAAACGGAACGGCTCTCGCCCGCCACCACGACAACTGGCTCCGGTCGCCGCCGGCTGTCGGCGGCGATGGTCAACAGGCCGGCAAGCACAACCAGGCCAATCCCGATCATGGCCAGAGTGTTAGGAATATCGCCGAATAACACGACACCAGCGAGCACGGCCCAGATCGTCAATGAATACATGAACGGTGCGACAGAGCGAACCGAGCCAATCCTATAAGCGTAGTAAATGCCGATATGGCCGCCGACCATCAGCGCGCCGGCCAGCAGCATCAACAGCCCATGGCGCGGCTCGGGCATGACCGGCGTCTCGAACACCAGCATGCCGGCCCCACCGGCCAGCATCAGGATGAAAAGAACGGCCAAAGCGACGACAGGCGCCGGAATGTCGGCCGGCACGCGGCGGGTGATCAGATCCCGCGTTGCCGCCGAAACGGCTGTCAGAAAGCCCAGAATGGCATAGGGCGAGGCAGCGGTGGTGCCCGGCTGCGCCACCAGAATCGCGCCGGTAATCCCCAGAACAATCAGCATGATGCGTGACAGGCCGAGCCGCTCGCCATAAATCAATTTGGCGCCAACCAGCACCAGCAGCGGGCAGGTCTGCGCCATCGCCGTGACGTCGGCAATTGGCATATGCAGGATGGCGAAGGTGAAGCCGAAATTGGCACCGACTTCGCAAAGCCCGCGCGCCATCACCCAGGGATTGAACAGGCGCAGCAGGTCGCGGCCGTAGCCCATCGCCAACAGCAGCAGCAGGCAGAGCACGACCCCGGCTATCCCGCGCATCAGCACCAGTTGAAACAGCGGCATGTCCTTCAGCGCAAACTTCATGCAGCTGTCGCTGGCGATGAACGCACCCATCGCTGCAACCATCGCCACGATGGCGCGCAGATTGGATGAGGTTTGCATGCGGCGCCAATTCGGTAAGAGGACGGCTTCTGCGTAGCGGTAACCTTCCGGCAAGGCAATCCGTGTGCCGTAAGCGGGCGCCGTTGCTCGGATGGCAATCTCTGGTCAAATTGAACGTCATGCAGCCCGGGAGTAGGATGGTCGCTTTCGCGGGAACTGCGGAATACCTCGGCCCGTCTGCTCGAATGACGGTTGTGGCTCAATCACGTTAGTGATCAGCACGGCCGCCGCGCGCCTCTTGCTCCGCCAACTCCGGACATTACCAGGATAGCCGGGACTGGCGCTGCCAGCAAACTGCGCGACAGGGCGCTGTATGCTCCGGAAATCGCACAGTCAGGGCACTTGCGTGCAGTCCGACGCAGCCTGTGGAGCGATCGTTTTTCTTGCGCGCTGCTTGACAACCGCCAACGCTCCCGCAGACCACCGGACACCCCGTTGCCGAAATCATCGCAAGGTGCGTGATCGAGCGCCGTGCTACCGTGTAGTTCAGCAACACACGGCGGCAACACGCAATTTCCTGAGTCTCACGGAATGTGGGCCGCCGCCACTTAGAGCAGGTCGTCAGTTGATATGAGTCGCAGCGGCCACGCCGTGCAAGAAATCAAGTCCCGTCTTCCTCGCTGTCGTCAGTCGCAGGATTCCCAAATCACTTTTTCTCTGACTCATGGGCTGTCGGCAACATGGAGGCCGACGGATGCATCGCCATGCTCTACGCGACGATCAGTGGATCAAGATCAAGGACTACTTGCCGGGTCGCGAGGGTCATGTCGGCGGCACGGCCGCGAACAATCGTCTGTTCGTGGACGCCGTGATTTTCCGTTATCGTACAGGCGTCTCGTGGCGTGACCTGCCCGATCGCTTCGGCAACGGCGTTGCTGTCCACCGACGCTATCGCAGGTGGTGCGAAAGTGGCGTGTTCGCAGAGGTTTTCGAGGCATTGTCGATCGATCCCGATGCTGAGTACATGTCGATCGACTCGACCAGCGTGCGTGCGCATCAGCACAGCGCCGGCGCCCAAAAAAAGACGGCGAAGACCAAGCCATTGGCCGATCACGCGGTGGACTGACGACCAAAATCCACGCCATCGTGGATGCGCTCGGCAACCCTGTGGCGCTCTCTCTCACGCCCGGTCAGACGCACGACATCACGCAGGCGGCGCCACTGCTCGATCAGGTCCAGCCCGAAGCATTTCTTGCCGACAAAGGCTACGACTCCGACGCGCTGATCGCGACGCCAGTTGAGCGTGGCATCACGCCAGTCATTCCGTCCAAGGCCAACCGCAACCAGCCTCGCAAAACCGATTTCGCCCTTTATCGCGAGCGCAATCTCGTCGAGCGGTTCTTCTGCAAGATCAAACAATACCGCGCGATCTCAAC
>JANNSA010000151.1:0-1757 GCA_031402115.1 Hyphomicrobiaceae bacterium
CCCGACAGCGGCGGCGTGGTTTTCGTGCCGGCTTTCACCGGCCTGGGCGCGCCCTACTGGAACGCCGATGCGCGAGGCGCGATCCTGGGCCTGACGCGCGGCAGCACGGTGGCCCACATTGCGCGCGCGGCGGTCGAGAGCATTGCCTTCCAGAGCGCGGCACTGCTGCAGGCCATGAACCAGGACGCCACCGACGGCGCGGCCACGGTGACCGAACTGCGCGTCGACGGCGGCGCCTGCATCAACGACATGCTGATGCAGTTCCAGGCCGACCTGCTGGGCTTGGCCGTCGTTCGGCCTCAGGTCACCGAAACGACGGCACTGGGCGCGGCTTACCTGGCCGGCCTGGCCACGGGTGTTTTCGGCAGTCTGGACGAACTGGCGGCGCTGTGGCAGGAAGAACGCCGCTTCGAGCCGGCGATGCCGCGCAGCCGCGCGGCCGAACTCATGGCGGGCTGGCAACACGCCGTGGCGCAGACCACGGCGCGTTGAGCGGGACTACTTGACGGCGAAGTCCGACAGCTGCTTGCCGCTGTTGATCGCGTCACGCAGCCATTGCGGGCGCTTGCCGCGGCCGACCCAGGTGCCGCCGGCGCCGTTGCTGAACTTCACCACGGCTGGCGTCTTGGCGGCGGCGCCCTTGCGCTTCTTGCGCTTGACCGGTGCGGCGGCCTTGCCAGCGCCCTTGGGCTTGAGGCTCAGGCCAAGGTCGGATGCGCTGAGGTTGTAGAACGTGATGGCGTCGCGGATGCGCGTGATCACGCCGTCAACTTCGCCGCGGCGGAGTTTCTCGGCTTCCTGCTTGAGCGATTCAATCTGCTTGACGATCTGGGCGTAGGTCTTGGTCATGGTTTCCAATCAATTAGGGGACTCCCTGTTTCTGGGCTGCTGTTCATTCGGCAGCCCTTTGGCGCTTGTTTTGATTCTGCAATGACGCCAGCAGGGGGCGGAACATAACATACGGAACCCGGACTCATCGTTTTCCGATTGTTAATGGCCATTCCACGGCGCGGCCCGTGTTGCGCTAATGCTTCAATGCCGCGAAGTCACGGTCGAGTTCAGCCACGACTTGGGGTCGACGCCGTAGAACAGTTTGAATTCACCGTACAGGGCAGCGTGGTGGGTGGCCAATTCCGCCGGGCGCTCAAAGAAGAGCTCGCTGACGACGGCAAAGAATTCGGCCGGGCTCGTGGCGGCATAGGGCTCGATCAATCCTTCCACGCCCTGCGCCAGCCTGTCCTGCAAGGCGCTGAATTCCGCACCCAGAACGGCGGCCCACCGCGCACGGTGCTGGGCACCGGGAACATAGGGCGCGCCGTTGGCCACGCCGTTGGCCTGGTCCAATTGGTGAGCGAATTCGTGGATCACCACGTTGCGGCCGTCGTGCGGGTCGGCCGCACCTGCCAGCACGTCGTCCCACGACAAGATCACCTGCCCTTGTTGCCATGACTCGCCGGCCAGTGCCCGGCGTTCGTCGCGCACCAGTCCGGCCGCGTCGGCGCTGCTGCGGTCGACCACGAAGGCGCCCGGGTAGAGCAGGATCTGGCGCAGGCCGTCGAAGGCGCCGCCGCGGTGGCGCAGCAGCAGCAAGGCGGCTTGCACGGCGACCAGCACCCGCATTTCTTCGGTGACTTGCAGCCCGGCGCAGCCGATGAACGGTTTTTCGGCGATCAAGACCTGCGCTGCCTTCTTCAGCCGCAGTTGCACGTCGGCGGGCAAGCGGGCGAACGCCGGCATGCGCCGGCGCAACACGTCGC
>JANNSA010000152.1:0-3530 GCA_031402115.1 Hyphomicrobiaceae bacterium
CTTCGGCGCCGGCGGCGCGGACATAGCCGTCCCAACGCCAAAGATCGCCTGCCAGGCTGACGAGCCGTTGCCCGGCGGCCAGACTGGCCTGCAGCCGGGCGCCATCGGCGGCATCAACCAAGCCGACCTGTGCCAGCCGCCGTTGCAGCTCAGCTGGTGCCTTGAGCTTGGTGGCGAGCGGGACCACGCCGTTGGGTAGCGCCGGGTCCAATGCCGCATCGAGCTGCAGCCAATGGCTAGCCGACTGCCGGTCTCGGCCAGCCTCCAAATCGTCGCCGAGAGCAGCGGCCAATGCTGCTTCAAGCCCTGCCATCACACGGATGTCCGCGAGCATCGGCTTATCGTACCGGGCGCCTTCATTGCCGCTTAAGTCTGCCAAACCCTGGCCGATAGTCTTGATCTCAGTGCGCAGGCGCTCCACCACGAGCCGGAAGTGCCCCAGTCTGGCGGTGGCTTCGCGCTCGTTGATACGCGCGCTGACAACGTCCGATTCGGCGGCGCCGAGCCGGATGCGTGCGTCCTCGGCATTGGCCGATGCTTCGATCAGATCGTCGGCGATCAAGTCGCCCTCGTCGCCGTCACCGGCCAAGTTGGCCGCACCCGCCTGACGATCAAGATCAGCAGTCCGCTGCTGCAAATTCGCCAGCCGCCGGGCATGATCCGCTTCGGCTGTCACCAGGGCACGCGCCGTAGCGGCGGCGGTGGCGTTCGTCTCAGTCAGTGCCGCCAACGCAGCTTCCGCCACGACAACGGCTTGCTCAGCTCGCTCAGCGCGTTCCTTCAGGCTATCACCATCGGTCAACGCGCCCTTGACGAGGCTATCGAGCCGCGCCATTTCGTTGGCGGCTCGCGCCAGCCGGCCAGCGATTTCCTCCAGCAGCACGCTTTCGCGGGCACTATCGGCTTTGGTCAACACCAATGCCTCGTTCACCTCATGCAGCCGCTGGTTGGCGCGCTCAGTTGCACGGTGGAGGGCCTCGCGTTCCGTCTCCAACCGCCGCAGTGCCGCTGCTTTCTCCGTATCGGCCGCGCGCGCTTGCGGCATCGCCTCGGCTGCTGCCGCTTCAGCGCGGGTCGCCCGCGATTGCGCTTCGCTGGCTTCGGCTGTCGCCCTTAGCGCTGCGGCCAGCGTTCGCTCTTCAGTCTCGACATCGCTTTGTGCTGACCGCCAGGCACCAACCAACACCATCGCCTCAGACTGCGCGATCTCAGCCGTGATCTCTAAGTAGCGACGCGCCTGCCGGCTCTGGCGTTTGAGATTGGCCATCTGGCTGGCCAAGAGGCCGAGCACGTCGGCGACGCGCGCCAGATTGCTGTCAGCTGCGCGCAACCGCAGTTCGGCATCGTGACGGCGGCTGTGCAGGCCAGCGGTGCCGGCGGCGTCCTCCAGGATGCGGCGGCGCTGTTCCGGCTTGGCGTTGACCAGTTCAGCAATCTGGCCCTGGCGCACCAGCGCTGGCGAGCGGGCACCCGTGGCGGCATCCTCGAACAGGATCTTGATGTCGCGGGCGCGCACGTCACGGCCGTTCAAGCGATAGCTGGAACCCTGCTCGCGCTCGATGCGGCGGGTGATCTCGATAGTGTCGTTGTCGTTGAAGCCGGCGGGCGCGGTGCGGGCCGAATTGTCGAGCACCAGCGTGACTTCGGCGTGGTTGCGGCCGGGACGGCCTTGCGAGCCGGCGAAGATCACATCGTCCATGGCGGCGGCGCGCATGTTGCGCGTTGAGCTCTCGCCCATCACCCAACGCAAGGCTTCAAGCAGGTTGGACTTGCCACACCCGTTGGGGCCAACCACGCCGGTCAGGCCGTGCTCGATGCTGAGTTCAGTTGGCTCGACGAAGGACTTGAAGCCGGTGAGTCGTAGATACGTGATATGCAAGCGGACTAGCCCTCATGTCCGTTAGCCCAAACGCACGCCGACTCAGACGCTACGGCTCGTGATGCTACCCATCTATTGCGCGGCCGCGACTTTGCCTGCCAGCTGCGGCTCGACGTAAGCTTGGAATTCATCGAACGTTATCGGCTTGCGGACCTTTTCAGTGCCGATAAAGAACGTCGGTGTGCCGCTCACGCCCAATTGCCGGCCGCGCTGTTTGACCCAGGTCAGCTGCGTCTCCAGTTCCTTGTTCTTTAGGCAGGCGTCGAAGTCGGCGCGCTTCATACCGACTTGCGCAGCGACGTTGAAAATCTCATCCAGCCGCACCTCTTGGGAAACCCAGTTCGGCTGTTGCTGAAGATACATATTGTAGAGCTTGAAATAGTCCTTGGCTGGCGTGCAGCGGGTAATGAACCAGGCGTTGCCCGAGGCATGGCCGATCGGGAACTCGCGCAGGATCCAGCGCACCTTGCCAGTGTCGATATAGGCCTTCTTGATCGCATCGAAGCTGGTGGCGTGGAAAGCGCGACAGTGCGGGCAGGTCAGCGATGCGTACTCGACAACAGTTACCGCCGCGCCAGCATTGCCCAGCACGCGCTCTTCGAGTGGTCCCGGCGCCAGTATGTCAGCCTGGCTGACGGTCTCCAGCGTTTCCATTTTCTCGCCAGGGGCCGGCACGTCGATGCTGCTCTGTGCCTTAAACGAGGCGACCTGCATCGCCTCTTCGTTCTTGAATGAACTGATCGTAGCCGCGTCCGAGCAGGCAGCGAGCGCCATTGCGCACGCCGCTCCGGCCAGCCATTGCATCGATTTCATAGCGATCGCCATACGCGCTTCTCAGCCGTGACCCAAAGACTTCATGACCGCTTCGAGGTCCTTGATGTTTTCGACTTCCTTCACCCGGACGCCGTTGACAAAAAAGCTCGGTGTTCCCGTCACGCCAAAGTCCTTGGAAGCGCGGTCGCGGATTTCGTTCATGCCATCGAGCATTTTCTGATCCTTTAGGCAGCTGGTGAAGCTCGCATCCGTAAATCCAGCTTCCTTGGCCATAGTTTGCAACTTGGGCAGTGCGCCCTCCTGAATGGCCCACTGCTCCTGCCGCTCGAACATGGCGCCGATAAAAGCGAAATAGCGCATCGGGCCGGCGCAGTGCGCCAGCATGGATACGGCGGTATCCAGGTCGTTGAGCATGAAAGAGCGGAACACAAACCGGACTTTGCCCGTGTCGATGTATTTTGCCTTCAGCTCAGGGAACACCTGCTTGTGGAAATCGCGGCAGTGCGAGCAGGTTGTCGAGGCGTACTCGACAATCGTCACGGGCGCATTGGCGTCGCCGAGGACGTTTTCTGGTAAGGCCGATGGCGCCATCAGTGTCGCTATTGCAACGTCTGGTTTCGGCGCGTCGGCTTTGGCGGTGGCGCCAGTCGTCGCCGCAGTTGTCGTCGTGGCTGCAGCTGTCGTCGCCGCAGTCGTCGTCACCGCAGTCGTGATCGCGCTCGATGAACCAGCCGCTAGTGCGGCGGCACCGGTGTCAGCCACAACGGTCGCAGTCGCGGCCGGAGCCGCCGCAGTCGCAGTCGCGGCCGGAGCCGCCGCAGTAGCAGTCGCGGCCGGAGCCGCCGCAGTAGCAGTCGCGGCCGGAGCCGCCGCAGTG
>JANNSA010000153.1:0-8002 GCA_031402115.1 Hyphomicrobiaceae bacterium
CCGTGCATACCAGTAGCAGGCAAATCCGCAGTGGAGGCATCGCTCGTGGTGAGATACACCCCAAAAAGGTTTGAAACCGATGAGCGTCATATCGGGCAGCCACGTCTTTGCAGCTTTGAGGCGGTGTTTGGTTCGTTTGGTCTTGCCGATCTTGTAGCGGCCATTGCTCTCGATGATGTAGATAAAGCCGGGATCGACGCGATGAATTCTCCAGACCGGCATCACCTTTTCGGGCGCATCAAAGATCATGGGCCTCTCGCAACAGCGTGCTCTTCTATCGCAATTCGCGCTTTACGGACGGTACAGCGCCAGAAGCCAGCCTGATAGGGCCCTACTCTAGTTTTTCCTCAGGAAACTTGGATCGCTGGTTGACGGCGCGAAAGCGGCGCATGATGCGATTGTGCGGCGCACCATCCGCCGAACTGCCTTTGGCAGCAATTGGCCCATCTCGTCGATCTGGTGCCGGCGGAACGAAATGGGACTGGGGCCTATACCGGACCAAATTGCGCCGTCGGAACACTGCCATCGGCTGCATCCGTTGGCCAAGCGAGTGGAGTTTGCTTAGCCGCCATGAAGGCAGCAACAGCCAGGGCCGCCGCCAACTGGCGCCGCCTCTATGCCATGCCTGTCGCGAGCGTGTATCCGTCCTATGTTGCCAAGGCGGAAAAGAAGGGGCGCACCCGGGCCGAGGTCGATGAGGTCATCTGCTGGCTCACCGGCCACAGCCAAGCCGCGCTCGAAGCCGAGCTTGCGAGCAATACGAGCTTCGAGGACTTCTTCGCGCACGCACCGAACATGAACCCGTCGCGAGCCTTGATCACCGGCGTCGTCTGCGGCGTCCGCGTGGAGGAGATCGAGGAGCCATTGATGCGAGAAATCCGCTACCTCGATAAACTCATCGACGAACTTGCCAAGGGCAAGACGATGGCAAAGATCCTCCGCAAATAGCCGCGCAACAGACTAGCCAGGGCGCAATCGTACTCAATCGAGCGAAGCGTTTGCCAACCAGTTGGGTGCTACCCATCCCGAGCCGACCGTATTCGGCGCAAAGCGAAAATTCTGACGGGATACCCCATAAAGCTGCCGACCTTCCGCACCTCAGCGCAACGGCGGTACGGGCCAAGTACTTTCTTTTGCTTGTTGCTTGAAGCAGGATAGTATTGCGACAGTTTCCTGACGAGTGACCGACTGGCATCGTGTGAGCGCCGCAATGTCCGGCGCACTGTCGCAATCTGGCCTAGTGTGAATAACATTTGTTCGATCGGGTTGATTAGACCTCCTCTACCCAAGGTCTCGCCGATGCCTCGAATCCATGCCCGACTGCTGGGTGGTCTTGAACTGCGCGATGATCGTGGAAACGAGCTGACGCTTGCCACGCGCAAGTCCCGTGCGCTGTTGGCATTTCTGATCACCGAGGCCGACAAGTGGCACACCCGCGAGCGGCTTGCTGGGCTACTCTGGGGTGATCGTCAGCCAGCCCAGGCACGCCACAGTCTCACCCAGGCACTCGGGGCTATCAGGAAGCTCGGTGACGCGGCAAACGTCACGCTGATCGAGAGTGGCAGCGAGCGGGTGCGCCTGTTGTCAGCAGCAGTGAACGCGGACACCCTGTCATTTCGAGAGCACCACAGTCGCGACGCGGCGAGGGCTGCGGAATGTTATGCCGGTCCGCTTCTCGATGGCTTTGCGCCACTCGACGCTGCGTTCGACGAGTGGCTCTTGATGGAGCGGGTCTCACTCCATCAGCAAGCCTGCAGCACGCTGACGAAAGTGACGGATCAGGCCGAAACCAGAGGGGACTTCGCGGTGGCCATTGCAGCCGCCAGACGTTGGCTGGCGCTCGATCCGTTTGCCGAGCCTGCCCATCGTCGCCTCATGCAATTGCTGATCGCCTCGGGCGATCAGGCCGAGGCCATCCGTCAGTACCAAATCTGTGAGCGACTGCTGGACAAGGAACTCGGCATCGCCCCATCGGTCGAAACGACGCTGCTGTTACAAGCGATCCGGGCGCAGAGCAGAAAGGTGGAAGCAGCTGCCGACCTGAAGCTCATACGCGGTTCGTCTCAGCCGATTGCGCTGTTGCTGCCAGATCGACCATCGATCGCCGTGTTGCCATTCGCCAATCTGTCGAGCGATCCGGAACACATGTTCTTTGCTGACGGGATTGCCGAAGACATCATTACCGAACTCTCGAGGTTTCGTTCCGTATTTGTCATCGCCCGCAGTTCCTCCTTTTCGTTCAAGGGCCAGCCCTTCGAATCGCGCGAGATCGGTCGCCGGCTGGGCGTCCGCTATATCGTCGAGGGCAGTGTGCGCCGCTTCGGTAGCCGGGTCAGGATCAACGCCCAGCTCATCGACGCGGTGGAGGAGACCCATCTATGGGCGGAGCGGTACGACCGGGAAGTCGCGGATATCTTCGCGGTGCAGGATGAGGTGACCCGTGCCATCGTCACCACCATCGAGCCCGCAATGGTCGACAGCGAGCGCCAGCGGGCCCGGCGAAAGCCCCCCGAGAACATGGACGCCTGGGAAAGCTATCAGCGTGGGCTATGGCATATCTATCAATACAATCTCGAGAATGTCGGGTTCGGCATTGCCTTCATGCAGCAATCGATGACCCGCGATCCGGAGTTTGCTTTAGCCCACGCCGGTTTGGCATTCGGTCTGTATTTGAGAGTTCTGCTGGGCGGATCGGTCAGCAGCGCAGAGGATTTGGACGATGGCCTGGCCGCCGGTAACCGTGCCATCAACCTGGATCAGTCGGATCCGTTCGCCCATGTCGCGCTGGCGCGCATTTGTACGAGCCGGGGCGAGCATGCCCGGGCAATCCTGCATTGCGACCGGGCGATCGGCCTCAATCCAAGTTATGCCTCCGGGCATTTCGGCAGAGCGCACAGCTTATGGATGTCCGGCAAGCCAGCCGAGGCGCTCCCTTCCCACGACGAAGCCATCAGGCTCAGCCCCAACGATCCGATCGTTTGGGCATTCATGGCAAGCCGCTCGATGGCGCTTTCGCTGCTGGAGCGCTACGAGGAAGCCTTGGACTGGGCCAACCGCGCGCTGCAGCAGCCCAACGCCGCCATGCATGCGCGACTAGCGGCCCTGGTTCCGCTCGGACATCTCGGCCGCAAGGTTGAGGCCGTCCTGCCCCTGGCGTGGCTGCATCGAAACCGTCCGGGCATCTCAGTCAGTTTTGTACGAGAAAACCTCAGGATCACCGATCCGGCGTGCCGGGCGAGGTACGAAGCCGGTCTCGTCAAGGCTGGATTGCCAGAATAGCTGGCTCGCGCGACTTTGATCAACGCCTTTCGCCACTGGACATGATTGCAGAAATTCAAACGGGACGAACCAGAAATCCGAGCGTCTGCCCGATCCCGCACCGACACGATTTGCGAGCCGCTGCGCTCGTTTTGCGAGTTGGTTGCGTGCCCCTATCAGAGCTGCTTGCGGGTCGCCAGCTAACCTCTTTCTGTCAGGTCCACACACACAAGGGAGACGACAATGCTGTCGACTGAGGATAACTTCGATACGATCGCCCACAGCCAGTCGCATTCTGCTGGTTCCGGCATGCCAATGCCGGGGCTCATGCAAACCCGGCCATTGCTGCTGTCGACCCTGATCCGGCATGCCGCCCGCCATCACGGCAAGACAGAGGTGGTATCGCAGATCGACCAGGATATCCGGCATCGCACGACCTGGGCGGAGGTCGAGCTGCGATCCCGCAGGCTTGCAAAGGTTTTGCAACGCCTGGGCGTGCGAATGGGAGACCGGGTGGCGACGTTGGCCTGGAACAACTACCGCCACGTCGAACTCTATTATGCCGTCTCCGGCATGGGAGCGATTTGCCATACGGTGAACCCGCGCCTCGCACGCGACGACATCTCCTACATCATGCAGCATGCCGACGACTGCATCGTTTTTGCCGACCTGAGCTTCGGCGAATTGGCGGAGGATGTTGCGTCACAGGTCCCAGGGCTGAAGACGGTGGTGATGCTCGCCGATCGGGCCGAAATGCCGGACCTTCGGTTGCCGAGCGGAGTAAAGCTCCTCTGCTACGAGGAACTGCTTGAAGCAACGGACGATGACTTCACGTGGCCGCACTTCGACGAGACTGCTGCGAGCGCGCTCTGCTATACGTCGGGCACGACGGGTCGGCCCAAGGGGGTGCTCTACTCGCATCGATCGGCGATGCTGCAAGCCTATGCGGCCAACGGTGCCGATGTTTTCGGGTTCCGTGCCATCGATCGGGTATTGCCCGCCGCGTCCATGTATCACGTCAACGGCTGGGGCATTCCCTATTGCACGGCGATGGTTGGAGCAACGCTGATCCTGCCGGGCCGCAACCTTGATGGCGCAAGCCTCGCGAAGCTGTTGGGTGACGAACGGGTCACCTTTAGTGTCGGCGTGCCGACCATTTGGCTCAGCGTGCTGGATCATATCAAGTCCCACGGCGCGCAGGTTCCCGCTCTGCGTCGATTGCTGGTTGCCGGATCCGCTTGTCCACAGGTCCTCATCGATGGGTTTGCGCCCTATGGCGTCGAGGTTCATCAGGCCTGGGGCATGACTGAAACAAGCCCGGTGGTGACATACCACGCACCAAAGCCGGCCAATGCGAAAGCACCCAACGAAGAAACCGTCGCGCTTCGACTGAGGCAAGGCCGGACGCTTTGTGGCGTCGATATCAAGATTGTTGATCAGGGCAACACCGAGCTGCCATGGGATGGCGTGTCTTTCGGGGATCTCTTGTGTCGCGGATCGTGGGTTGCGCGCGAATACTTGAAGCGAGGCAGCGACGGAGCCGCCGCGGCCGATGACTGGTTCGCCACCGGGGACGTCGCAACCATTGACCAGGAGGGTTACATCCATCTCGTGGACCGCTCCAAAGACGTGATCAAATCGGGTGGTGAGTGGATCAGTTCGATTGCGCTTGAAAACATCGCTGTTGCCCATCCGGACGTGGTCGAGGCGGCCATCATTGCGGCAAAGCACGAGAAATGGATGGAGCGTCCCTTGTTGCTGGTTGTTCCGCGCCAGGGCTGCACCATCGATAAGGGTGATGTTCTGAAGCTCTTCGAGGGTGCTGTCGCGCGCTGGTGGGTCCCCGATGATGTCGTTGTCGTACCCGAACTGCCCCATACGGCAACGGGTAAGCTCAACAAGCTCGCATTGCGTGAACGATTTGGCGACTACCTGACCCGCGCTGTGTGAAAGTGGCGCGCCGTTCCGATGTCTGCCACACTTGGGCAGGCGATGGACGCGGTCCAGGAGTAGAATGCAATGAACGGCGCGGAATCTCTCGTCGAAACCTTCCTTGCCAGCAATGTGAGTGTTTGCTTCGCCAATCCAGGCACGTCCGAGATGCACTTTGTTGCGGCTCTGGATCGTTTTCCTGAGATGCGCTGCATACTGTGCCTGTTTGAAGGGGGAGCATCGGGCGCCGCCGATGGCTATTTCCGCATGAGCGGCAAAGTTGCGGCAACGCTGCTGCATCTCGCACCCGGCTTCGGCAATGCATTCTCCAATCTTCACAATGCGCGCAAGGCCCGCAGTGGCATTGTCAACGTGATGGGTGACCACGCCACGTATCACGTCAAATACGAAACGCCATTGCGCGGCAACACGCAGGCGATCAGCCAGGCCATTTCCCATTGGACCCGTATGAGTGATGATGCAACGCAGGTTGCAACGGACGGTGCAGAGGCCGTGCGTGCGGCGCGCTCCTATGGCGGACAGATCGCGACATTGATCTTGCCGGCAAACACGGCCTGGGAAGAGGCCGTGAGACCGGCAGTAGCCGCGCCGTCACACAAGTTGCGACTCCCCTTGGAGGCTGATCTTGCCGTCGCGATTCAATTGCTGAAAATGCCCGGTGCAGCCCTGATGATCGATGGAAGTGCGCTTTATGGCGAGCAGCGGCTGATTGCGGCGCGCATTGCCAAAGCGACGGGATGCAGATTGATGTGCCCTTATCTGGTGTCGCGTATGCACCGCGGTGTGGGGTCATTGTTGGGCAATCGAATGGCCTATCGGCTGATTGACAACGTGCCCGTGCTTTCTGAAACCAGCGCGATTGTGCTGTGTGGCGCGGATCGCCCTGTCACTTTCTTTGCCTATCCCGGAAAGCAGAGTCTTCCCGAACCGCCAAACTGCCGCATCTTTGATTTGTGCAGTCACGAAATGGACTACATCGGCGCCCTCGAAGCCCTCGCCGAAATGGTCGGTGCAAGCGGCATTCATATTGGGCCGGAAGACTTGCAACAGTTGCAGCTTCCATCTGTTCCGACAGGCTTGCTGAACGCCGAGAAAGTCGGCCAATGCATCGCCGCGCTGATGCCAGAAAACTGCATCGTCGTGGACGAAGCTGTTTCATCGTCACGGGCATTGGCGGCTGCCACGATGGGTGCGCGGCCCCATGATTGGTTGAACATCACCGGCGGCTCCATCGGCTGGGGACTGGCGGCGGCCGTGGGGTCTGCAGTCGCCTGTCCGGATCGCAAGGTGATTGCGCTCGAAGGCGACGGGTCGGCCATGTACGGCATCCAGGCCCTATGGACCATGGCCAGGGAGAATCTTGATGTGACGACCATCATATTTGCAAACCGTGGCTACAGGATCCTCCATGCCGAACTTGCCAATCTGGGTGTCGACAGCGCCGGATTGAACTCTGCCCGGCTGTTCGATGTTGCCGAACCCAATCTCGATTTTGTTGCACTGGCGCGCGGCCACGGCGTCGAAGGATTGCGGGCATCAACGGCAGAAGAATTCGCGCAGGCCTTTGGCAACGCCATGAAACGGAAAGGTCCGATCCTGATCGAGGCAGTTGTCTGAGGGTGGCAGTGCATCGCTCCGCGCCCGGTTGGACGGGGCTTGGTCATTGCAGCATTTTCGTTCCGTTCGGTTCATATTCGACTTGCCTGTCAATTGAGACCTATGAGCAAATGTGTTCGTTGGGGTACAAGTGAAAAGGGCCTTCCATCATGAGTGTAATTTCCCGCCTAGCCACGATACTTGCGGTCATCACACTTCTCGGTCCGTCAAGCAGTTTCGCGCAAACTCTGTCCTTGCCGGAGACCTTGGTCGCGGCATCATCAGACCAGGGCGAAGCTCTGCTCATTGATGCGGATGCGCGCGAAGCCTATTTCCCCTTGGTCAACAGTTTCGTCACCCAGCAGAACCAAGCTTTCTGTGGTGTCGCCAGCACGGTAATGGTGTTGAACGCGATGGAACTGCCGGCACCGGTCGTCCCGGCCTACGACCCCTACCGCACATTCACCCAGGACAATGTCCTGACGCCTGAGACCGAGAAAATCATTCCGCTGGAGACGATCAAGAAGCAGGGCATTACTGTGGACCAGTTGGCAGGGCTCGTGGGCACCTACCCGGTCATCGTCAAACTCACCCATGCCGCCGACAGCACTATCGACAAATTCCGCACCGAGGCACGGGCTGCGCTCGCAACGCCCGGTCACTTTGTGATCATCAACTACCTGCGCAAAGCCATTGGCCAGGAGAAGGGCGGCCACATCTCGCCGCTGGCCGCCTATGATGCGGAAACCGACCGTTTCCTGATCCTCGACGTGGCACGCTACAAATATCCGCCGGTCTGGGTCAAAGCCCCTGACCTCTTCGGGGCCATGAACACCACCGACAGCGACAATGACAACAAGACCCGCGGCTATCTGATCGTCGCAAAAAAATAGGGACATTCACTCCTGGGCATGCCGGCGCTCCAGGGCATTGGGGGAAACCGATGAAAGCCGAAACCTCGCGTGTGACCGGCGGCTGCCTCTGCGGTAGCATCCGCTATGAAGCGGAAGCGTTCTTGCAGCACGGCTACATCTGCCACTGTTCGATGTGCCAGAAGAGCACCGGCCAGCCCGCCGAGATCACCGTTCTCATCAAGGCCGGAACGCTGAAATATCTCCAGGGCGAGCCCAAATACTTCGTGTCGTCCGCGAGCGGCAAACGCGGTTTCTGCGCCGAATGCGGTTCAAGGCTTGTC